>NZ_LTCZ01000175.1:11593-39682 GCF_001583455.1 Rhodococcus sp. LB1
CGGTCCTCAATTCGCGGACTGCGGTCGGCGGCCCGACCCTTGTCTCGCACATTCGGCTCAGATCGCCATCGCCCGCCGTGCCTCGTCGAGCACGTACTTCGGCGAAGTTGTAGCCGCGACTGTCGACACTCATGTCGACGATTCGCCGGACTGACCTCGCCGATCTGCGGAGCGGGTAGTGACAGGTGGGGCGAGTCCGAACCGAGGACCCTCGGCCCTACCGTCACCACCCGAGGCGAGTGGACTCTGAAGGGGACCGGCCCCCACTACCCGCCTCGACAGCAACGTCACGGAAATCGCACGGACCACGACGATCGAACTACGGCACACGCGCGGGTCGCCCGTGTCGGATCGCGACGAATGGAGATCGATATGCATGCAGAACCAGGGGACTGGCTGGTGGTGAAAGGCACGGTCGTCGACAGCCCGGACGAGGTCGGGCACATCGTCGAGGTCCGCCGCGCCGACGGCGCACCGCCGTACCTTGTCAGGTGGATACGGGACGATCACGAGGCGCTCGTGTTCCCCGGCCCGGATGCGCATGTGGTGACGGCCGCCGCGAAGAACGAGGAGGACAGTCACGAGCGGCGACGCATTTCCGCGCTCCAAGACGCCATTGCCGGGAAACCGCACATCGAGCAGCGGACTCTCCGAACCCGCCCCCGAAAGTCCTGATGTCTATCAGGACTGGGCGAGCTGAACGTCTGCGACGCCCGGCACGGTCTCGGCGAGGGCAGCCACTACCCCCCGTTCCGGGTCGTCGAGCGCGAGCCCGGCGATCGTCACCTTGCCGTCTGCGATCCGCACCGTCCACCGCCGCGATCCCGCATACACATCGAGGCGGTGTTGCACTTCCCTCGCTATGTTCGTGTCGTCCATCGTCAGGATCTCGAGAAGATCACGCCGGGTGACGATTCCGATGACGTCGTGTTCGTGGACGATGGGGATCCCGCGCAGACCTGAGCGCAGCATCGCAGACGCGAGGTCGCTGACGTCGGTGTCCGCTGTCATAGCGACGACTGGGCTGGTCATCGTGTCGGCCGCTGTGACATCGGCTCTGGGGAGCGTAGCGAACTTTTCGCGGAGCAGATCGCCCTCGGAGACGATGCCCACCAGATGCTGCGACTCGTCGACGACCGGCAGGACGGTGAACCCCGAACTCGCAATGATGCGGAGGCATTCGTCGACCGGGGTCGACCGAGTCACAGTGGTGACGGGGCTACTCATGATCTGTTGCGCTTGCATGACAGCTCCTTCCTTTCGGCAAACGGCGTTGCAATCGGGCGCCGACAGGCGGCAGGGCCGACGCGTCGTTCTGGCCAGTGGACGCATCGACCTACGTCAACGTCGGACGATCAGCAGCGGGCAGGTGATGGAGTGCAGAAGCGCCCGGCTGGTCGAACCGAGCAACAGTGAGGCGAACCCACCACGCCCCCGGCTGCCGGTCACCACCAACTGCGATTCCCGTGCTTGCTGGAGCAGGTGGTGAACCGGTCGATCTCGGACGACAACTTTGCGTACGGACACGTCCGGATACTTGTCCTTCCATCCGGCGAGGCTCTCCGACAGGACGGCCTGTTCGGCGGTTTCGATTGCCGACCAGGGAAGATCGTTGTCGCTGAGATCGGCGGGGGTAACGGTCAACAGGCTGAAGTCGCTCCACGCGTGCACCGCCACGAGATCGACGCCGCGCAGAGAGGCTTCCTCGAAGGCAGCCGCGATGGCCGGTTCGCTGTTCGGCGAACCGTCGACACCGACCACCACCGGACCGTCCAATGGCGGCGCATCCGTCTCGGGCATTCCGCGGATCACCGCCACCGGGCACGCTGCATGACTGGCGACCGCGGAGCTGACCGATCCCACCAGGCCGCCGGTGAACTCTCCGAGGCCACGGGAACCGACGACCAGCATGCGAGCCGACTTCGCGGCGTCGAGCAGGACCGTCGCGGCCGAGCCGTGGCGTAGCGCCGTCCGGAGGGTGAGACGGTTGCCGGGCACGCTCCGCCGGGCGAGTTCGGCGGCCGTGGCGAGCCGCTGGGTACCCCCGTATTCGACGCCGGTGAATGCGCCTGCGGACAGGTTGACGGCGTCGCCGAACGTGCCGGGCGCCTTCAGGAGGGAGGACACCAGAAGTAGCGGGGCTCGGTGGTGGACGGCCGCGTCGGCTGCCCAGCGCACGGCGTCGAGCGATTGCGCCGATCCGTCCACACCCACGACGATCGGTGAATCTGTCTGCATGTCGATTCCTCGTCTCTGTTCGGTCGTGCAGGCCTGGTCGAGAATGTGCCACCGCCGCGTGACCGTCTCGAGAGGGCACACAGCCCTCTCCCGATCGCGAGGCGGCCGCTCACAGCGAGTTCACACCGTGGAGAAGTAGGGCGGGCAACCCCGGGACCATCAGTCCGACACCGACCGACACGGTCGCGGCGCCGACGACACGGTGGTGTGGATTGCGGAAGATGCCGAGTCCGATGAAGACGATCGCGGCTGCGCCCCCGAGGACGGTGAGGGGAGACGTCACCGACAATGCCGCGAGGCCCACGACGGTGGCGGCGGCGACCCATGGCCATCTCAGGTCTCGGGCTTCGAGATATCTTGCCTGCATTGCTACCCCCCACCGGGAGATGTCGATTCGGGCGGGAAGTGCACCTCGGCGATGCCCGGCACGGTGTCGGCCAGGGCGGCGATGACATTTCGTTCCGGGTCGTGAGGCGTGACGCCGAAGATCGAGGCGGAGCCGTGGGCAACGTCTACGCGCCATCGGCCGGCTCCACCGTAGACGTCGAGTCGGTGCTGCACTTCCTTCGCGACCTGAGCGTCGTCGGTCGTGAGGACGGCGATGAGATCGGGACGGGTGACGATCCCGAGGATGTCGTGGTCGTGGACGATGGGGATGCCGCGCAGCCGAGATCGAAGCATGGCGGATGCGAGTTCGCTGACCTCCGCGTCGGCCGTCATCGCCACCACGGGACTGGCCATCACGTCGCCTGCGGTCATCTCGTCCGGCTGCGAATCGGCCCCGCCCAGCTCACGGAATCGTGCACGGAGGAGATCGCCCTCGGACACGATGCCCACGAGATGCTTCCGCTCGTCGACGACCGGAAGCACCGTGAAGCCCGAACTTCCGACCAACCGAAGGCATTCGTCCACCGAGGTGGATCGGTCCACCGTGGTGACCGGGCTGCTCATGACGTGTCGTGCCTGCATGACGACTCCTCTCCTCGTCCCTCAGCGTCGGCGTGCCACTGTCACCGGACAAGGGTCCTAGGACCTCACCTCGTCGCATTCCTCGGTGCTGGTTCGAACGATCCCCCGGAAGGGTCCAAATGCCCTGGTGACGAGATCGCCGGTGCGCGATTGTGGAGTGAGCACGGAGGTGGAAAGAATGGTCAAGCGTTGGCTGGTCATGGAGACCGAGAACGGCGACCTGCGAATGCCGTTCGCTACGCGTCTCGCCGGGGCCGGCCGGCATCTACCCGCGACACATCTCACGACCACGGACCTGATGTCGACCACCCGTCACTCGACTCACATCGACCTCGAGCGGCTCACCGGGATCCGCGAGCGCCGGGTGTCCGTGGGGGACGAGGACTCCTACACACTGGCGATCTCGGCGGCACTGGATTGCCTGGAACGGTCGAACCGGGACGCCGCGTCGATCGACGTGGTGGTCAGTTGCAGCATCACCAAGTTTCACGGCGGTCTCACTCAATGGCTGGAACCGACGATGAGTAGTGCGGTCGCCCAGGCGATCGGCGCGCAGGGGGCGATGACCTTCGATCTCTCGAACGCGTGCGCCGGCATGTTGACCGGTGTGACGGTGATGAACAACTGGATCCGTCAGGGAATCGTCGAACGGGCACTTGTCGTCAGTGGTGAGTACATTTCGCAGCTCGGACAGAATGCTGCCCAGCACATCCGGAACATCATGAGCAAGGAGCTTGCGTGCCTCACGCTCGGGGACGCCGGGGCCGCGCTGCTCCTCGAACGTGCCCCTGCCGGATCGGCCGGGATCGGTTTGGCCGGATTCACCACCGTCGCCGACTACAGTCGGCTCTGTCTCGCGTACCCGAAGGGCGGCGACCCCGGCGCCCGGATGTTCACCAATTCGCGGGGGATTCAGCGGGCGGCGATCGCGGACACCCCGCTGTTGTTGCACGAGGTGCTCGACGCCGCCGGGATCTCCCTCCACGACATCGATCACGTGATCACACACCAAACCTCGGCGCGGGCGATCCGCAAAGGGATGGCCGAGGTGACCGCCACGCTGGGCGATTCTCCACGGCACGACGCGGTCATCACCGTCGACCGCTACGGAAATACGGCCTCGACGACCCACACCGTCGCGCTCGTCGAGGAACTCGAGGCAGGCCGCATCCGAGCGGGTGAGACCGTGGCGTTGATCGCCCTCGCATCGGGTTTGGAGATCGGCGTCGTTCTGTTGACCCTGGACGAGGAATTGGTGGCACGCTATGGGCACAGTCATTGATCGGCTCGACGTCACACGAGGCGGCTGGCGCACCCGCCACAGTGCATTGCATCTCGCGGTGTCTGCCGCCCAGACCTGCCTCGAACGGGCCGGTCGGAATGCCGACGACCTGGACCTGCTCGTCAACGTCGGATTGTACCGCGACCGGAATCTGGGAGAGCCCGCCCTCGCGGCGCTCATCCAGGAAGATATCGGTGCCCACCCGGAGGACCCCCACGACGACACGCACGGGACCTTTTCCTTCGATGTCGCCAACGGATCCTGCGGGGCTCTCAACGGTCTGCAAATCGTCGACGGATTCCTACGGTCGCACACGATCGACTGGGCGCTGGTGGTTGCCAGTGACGCCGATCCCGGACGTGGGATGAGCGAGCACTTTCCGTTCGCGCCGACGGGTGGAGCCATTCTCTGCCGCTGGACCGACGACGACTTCGGCCTGGGCCCCGTCCATTGGGTGAATCGCTCCGATGCCGGTGAAAGTTTCTGCGCCACCGTCGGACTCGAGGACGCCCGGAACGTACTGCGGTTCCGGGAATCGGATTCGATGGACGAGCGATTCGCGACCGCCGGAGCGCAGGCGGCACGGGAATGCCTGGAGGCATCCTCCCTCGACCTCGCCGATGTCGATCTGATCGTGGCCGCTCCCGCCCGGCGGAAGTTCCGCGCGACGCTCGCCGAGCACCTGGGCGTCCCCGTGCCACGGATCGTTGTCGCGGACGACGAACGGATGCATACCGCGTCCCTCGTGGCGGCCCTGGACCGCCGGACGGGTGGTATCCCGGCCGGGAACCGTGTCCTGATTATCGCCGTGGGTGCAGGGGTCACCGCCGGCGCCGCCCTGTACAGCGAACACCCCTGAGCCCGGGCAAAGGCATCGTCGCCCGGGCAAAGGCATCGTCGGGTCAGCCGGCCGCGCCGTGCCCGACACCCTGCATCGCCGCGTGCTCGTGCAGCGCAAGCTCGGCCTCGTGGTGTGCCGGTTGGAGATCGAACACGACCTCGTGGACGGTCCCGGTGAACCGGTACGGGGCCTTGTCCTCGTAATCGCGGTCGACGACCAGGCCGTTGTCGCGGCCCACGTCCATTCCCGCGTACGAACTGAAGGCCACGGGCACCGTCCGGGGCATGTCACCTTCCCCGATCAGTTCGTCGTTCGCCCACAAGGACACGTGACCACCGCTGCCCGGTTTGGGCTCGTCGGTCTCGAACAGCATCTTCACGGTGACATCACCGGTCGGAATCTTCTGCTCGGACGCCTGCCTGTAGGTCTCCACACCGAGGAAGGAATACGTGTGGTGGAGTATGCCGGTGCCGTCGACCCACAGTGCGAAGCCGCCGATGAAGTCGGCGTTGGCAACGATGACACCCTCGGCGCCGTCATCGGGTACGTGAAGGTTCGCTTCGATGGCGTACGAGCGTCCCGCCACACGAGGCACCATGCCGCGCTGCACGTTCTGGACGTCGCCCTTGAAGGTGAATCGGGTGGTCGTCGGCATCGGCGGCAGCAGGCCGAAGAAGATCGACATTCCCCCGAGCAGGGGGAGAGCCCGGTTGCGTTCCGCCTCAAGCCACCACAGCTGCTTCAGCTCCTCCAGTCTGTCGGGGTGATCGGCGGCGACGTTGTGGGCCTGGGAGAAGTCGTCGGGCAGGTAGTAGAGCTCCCAGACATCGTCGTCCGGGTTGTAGACACCCGGTGCGAACCGTTTGATGGTCTCCGGGGAGAAGTCCCAGGGGGCCTTGTCCAGGCGGGTGCACGCCCACCAGCCGTCCTGATAGATCGCGCGGCTGCCGAACATCTCGAAGTACTGCACCGTGTGCTGTTCGGGGGCGTCGGCGTCGGCGAATGTGGGGAGAAAGCTCGTTCCGTCCATGGGTTCCTGGTCGATCCCGTCGACGGTGGTCGGTTCGGGCAGCCCTATCGCGGCGAGCACGGTGGGGGTGATGTCGATGCAGTGGGTGAACTGCCCCCGCACCTGTGAGTCGGGGGGGATCCGGTTCGGCCACGCGATCACCATCGGGTCGCGGTCGCCGCCGAGGTGGCTGGCCATCTGCTTGCCCCACTGGAACGGGGTGTTGTTCGCGTGCGCCCAGGCGGCGGCGAAGTGCGGAGCGGTGTGGTCGCCGCCGAGCGCCTCGATCCCACCGTATTCGTCGATCAGCTTCAACTGGTGTTCGGCGTCGAGTACCACCCCGTTGAGGAAGGTCATCTCGTTGAAGGAACCGGTGATCGTCCCTTCCATGCTGGCGCCGTTGTCACCCCAGATGTAGAAGACGAGCGTGTTGTCGAGGTCGCCCATGTCCTCGATCGAGTCGAGCAGCCGCCCGACGTTCCAGTCGGCGTTCTCGGAGTACCCGGCGAACACCTCCATCTGTCGGGCATAGAGCTTCTTCTGGGAGTCGGACAACGTATCCCAGGCAGGAAACAGGTCCGGTCGCTCGGTCAGTTCGGTGTCCGCGGGAACGATCCCGAGTACCTTCTGACGCTCGAGCGTCTTCTCGCGGTAGGTGTCCCAGCCGTCGTCGAATTGCCCCTTGTATTTGTCTGCCCATTCCTTGGCCACATGGTGCGGGGCGTGGCTGCACCCGGTGGAGTAGTACATGAACCACGGTTTCTGTGGGTCCTGAGCCTGGACACCGTGGAGCCACTCCACCGCCTTGTCGGTGAGGCCGTCGGGGAAGTAGTAGCCGTGACCGTCTTTGCCCTCGGGGACGCCGAGGATCGAGTTGTCCTGGGTGACGATCGGATCGTATTGTCCGGCCGCACCACTGAGGAAGCCCCACCAGTGGTCGAAGCCCCAGCCCTGCGGCCAGTTGTCGAAGGGTCCGGCGGCGCCCTGCACGTTGTCCGGGGTGAGATGCCATTTGCCGAACCCGCCGGTCACGTACCCGTTCTCGCTGAGAATCCGGGGGAGTGCGGTGCAGCTTCTCGGCCGCACGGCCGTGTATCCGGGGAAGGGGCCCGGGTACTCGGCAATCGAGCCGAATCCCACGCGGTGGTGGTTGCGGCCGGTGAGAAGCCCCGCCCGGGTGGGCGAGCACACCGCGGTCACGTGAAAGCGGTTGTAGGTCAATCCCTGTTGCTGAACCCGGCTCAAGGTGGGGGTGCGGATCGCACCGCCGAAGGTGTCCGGGCCACCGAAACCGGCGTCGTCGATCAGCACGATCAGCACGTTCGGAGCACCGTCCGGTGGCTTCGGCCCGGGCACGATCGTCCAATCCGGTACGGAGTCCTGCACCGTGCGGCCGACGGTGCCCCCGAAGGTTCGGTTGGGGATCGGTAGCCGCGTGCGGTCCGGATCGAACTTCCCCATTGCCGCGGCCAGGGACGCCTCGAGGTCCCTCAGGCTCGAACCATCCAATTCCGCGACCGACTTCAGGGGGGCGCCGCCGAGCGCCTGCTCCACCGGAAGCCGGCTGCCCGACGGCAGGACCGCGATCACCACGCATGTCCCGGAGGCCAGCGCCTCACCGATCTTGGTCTCGAGGCCGCTCGTGATGCGGTGTGAGGCGAACTTGCCTGCCAGCGCGCCGGCACCGGCGCCGACGGCGGCTGCAGCCAGCATCGGCGGGGCGAACAACCCCACCACCAGGCCGACGCCCGCACCCCAGCCGGCGCCTTTACGGCCCAGATGGTCGCCCGTGTCGATCACGGTGAGGTTTCCGTCCGAGTCCTTCGTTACCAGGACTGCACCCCGAAGGGTGATCTGCTTGCCGCGCACCTGGGCGGCGAGCGCGTCGAAGTCCTCACGTGCACGGTCGAGGTCCTGATAGCCGGCGACCAGGACCAGCGCGTTGTCTTCAGTCATGGGGGGACTCTCCGTCTTCGGTGTCGCCGGTTCTGTGTGGGCGGCCTGCTCTCGATGCTCGTCCGGCGGCAGACTCGGCGACAAGGATCAAAAGGCCTCTGTTTCCGGCAGCGTCCGCTCGTCCCGTTTGCGAACGTTGCCTGATCAGCCGCATTCGCGGCGGTGGCCGAGATCGATCCGTCGCGGGACGAAGCCACGCCTCGGGGGCTGTGGTCGCGCAGCTTCGGTACCGGTGGCCGAGGCGAGAGCTCGGATCGTGAGAAGCATCTTCCGGCTCATGACGAAACCGATCGGCTCCATCAGCAGAGGCCCGAAGAAGAGACGGCTGACGAGTCCGGGGCCGCAGGAGCTGCAGCCCCGCTCGATCAACCGGGTGCGCCCAGCCTGGTCGCGAAGAAGATGAAACGCCCAGATGGAGGCGTCGCCGGTGCGGGGGTCGCGGGCATGGAGGACCAGGCGTGCATTCGGTTCGACCGACGCGACAGTCAGCGGGGGCGCTTTCGGGTGCAGCCGCACTTCGTCGCCGGTGTCCAGGTTCTGGTAGTCACGAAGTACCTTGTCGGTGTTGCGCACGCGACAACCGATGAGGTTCTCGAGTCCGACGTAACTGTAGAAGCCGCCGCGGCCCTGACCCAGCTGGACGATCCAGGGCCACACCACTTCCGGCGGCGCGTCGACCGTGACGGCGTGCGTGTAGCGCCATGCGGGGTGGGGGATCAGCTCGTCTCCCGGCAGCGCTGCCGCCGCCTCCGTTGCGGTCGCGCCCCACGTCGTGCGCCGCCGGCGCAGCGGTTTCGTCAGGAGCACGTGCGTCGAAATCAACACCGCACCACCGAGGGACTGCCGGATGACGGCCGAGCGCGTCACGACGTGCCTCCTGTCGGTCGAGCGTACGTCCCATCATCGAGCCGCAGACCAGAGTTCGACAGGGTATTTCGGCCCCGCGCGAAGTGACGGTGACTTTGGACCCTGTGCGGTCCGAAGTCGACGGTGTTCGCTGGATCATGACGACGAGGAGACCTCATGAACGTGCAACAGACGGTGGTCGAACACCGTTGGGTCAAGCCGATCGATCAACTCGGATTGGCGGACGCACCATCGGTAGGGGGCAAGGCGGCCAATCTCGGTGAGCTGACGCGCGCCCGCTATCCGGTCCCACCAGGATTTGCCGTCACCGCGGAAGGCTACCTGGGGGCGATGGACGAGGCGGGAGTGCGCGACACCCTTCGGGAACACGGGTTGCCGAAAGCCGGGACCGACGACAACACCCTCACCGCAGCGTCGCACGAGTTGCGGTCGACCGTACTCGGCGTTCCGATGCCCGCTGCCCTGCGGGCGGAAATTCTCGCTGCGTACCGTGAGCTCGGCGCGGGGGCGCCGAGGGTCGCGGTCCGCTCGTCCGCCCCCGCCGAAGACGCGGCCGACACCTCGTTCGCAGGTATCCACGACAGCTTCGTCGGCGTGTCCGGTGACGACGCGCTGATCGAGGCAATCGGCAAATGCTGGGCGTCGCTGTGGTCCGAGCGCGCACTCACCTATCGCAGCGTTCAGGGAGTGACCGACGAGCCGTCGATCGCGGTCGTCGTCCAGTTGATGGTGGACGCCGACCAGTCGGGCGTGGTCTTCACCGCAGATCCCAGAACCGGTGCACGCGATCGCATCGTCGTCGAAGCCGCGACCGGACTGGGCGAGGTCGTGGTGGGGGGCCAGGTGGAGCCGGACACCTATGTGGTGGCGAAGTCGGGATTCGCAGTGATCGACGCCCACATCGGGTCACAGTCCTTCTCCATCACCGCGGATGACGAAGGGGAGCATTCGGTAGAGATTCCCGCCACGGCACGAGGCCGACGCGTTCTCACCGACCAGCAGCTCGAACGATTGGCGTTGCTCGCCGTCGCTGTCGAAGACCATTATCACGTCCCCCAGGACCTCGAATTCGCGTTCGCTGCAAATCGGTTGTGGATCGTCCAGACCCGCCCCATCACGACTCTGGGACAGCCCCGGGCTCGCACGGAGGAACACCGCGAATCGACGAGCAAGGCCCTCGTCCACGGGCTCGGCGCAGGCCCCGGAACGGCGACCGGCCGCGTCCGCATCCTGCGGTCCATGTCCGACGCCCACCGGTTGTCCGACGGAGAGATACTCGTCGCACCCATGACACGCCCCGACTGGCTTCCCGTGTTGCGCCGTGCGGCGGCAATCGTCACGGACGGCGGCGGGATCACCTGTCACGCCGCCATCGTCGGTCGCGAGCTGGGACGTCCCGTGGTCGTCGGTACCCGGACCGCCACCACCGAACTGGTGGAGGGGGCGATCGTCACGGTCGACGGTGATTCGGGGGTGGTCTACGACGGAGCGGTATCCGCCTCTGCACCGGAGTCGTCGGCGAAGGGTGCCGTTTCCGCACCGCGACCGGCGACGGAGCGGACGAGTGCGGGGTCCGCACCGGAGGTGACGGCCACCTCCGTGTACGTCAACCTCGCCACACCGGACGCCGCCGACCGTGTGGCCGCTTCCGACGTCGACGGAGTGGGGTTGCTGCGCGCCGAGTTCATGATCATGGACGCGCTGGGTGGGACACATCCGGCAGCGATGATCGCGCAGGGACGCCGCGACGAGTACGTGGCCGAGATGGCGGCGGCGGTCGAACGCATCGCCGCCGCGTTCACGCCGCGCCCCGTCATCTACCGGGCGATCGATCTACGCACCAACGAATTCGCCAACCTTTCCGGTGGCGACGTGGAGCCGCACGAAGACAACCCGATGATCGGCTACCGCGGCTGCTTCCGCTACGTGCGCGAACCCGAACTGTTCCGCCTCGATCTCGACGTGCTGTTCACCGTCAGGAAGCGCTACCCGAACGTGCATCTGATGATCCCGTTCGTCCGCACCCGGTGGGAACTCGCTCAGTGCCTTGCTGACCTCGACTCCCATCCACTGGGCGCGGATCGCCGCATGCACCGATGGATCATGGCGGAGGTCCCCTCCGTCGCGTACTGGATTCCGGAGTACGCGGCCCTCGGCATCGATGGCGTCTCCATCGGTACGAACGACCTCACCCAACTCGTGCTGGGAGTCGATCGGGATTCCGAGATCTGCCGGGATCTGTTCGACACCATGGACCCGGCCGTACTCGACGCCATCGACGTCATCATCGAGCGTGCTACACGTGCCGGGCTCACCACCTCCCTGTGCGGGCAGGCAGTGTCGACCAACCCCGCTCTGGCGGAACATCTCGTGCGCAAAGGCATCACCTCGGTGTCCGTGGCACCGGACGTGGCCGCCAATACGCGCCACAACATCGCGGCTGCGGAACGCAGGATCCTGCTCGACCGAGCAAGGTCAGAGCTGCGAACGTCCGCGGATGGGGACCGGCGAGGAGGAACCCGATGAGCGAACCCGTCGCGACACTGATCAGCGGCACCAGCGACTCCGTCACCGTGCACGGTCCTGGTGGCACCGACACGGTGCTGCCGGTCGCCGTGTGGCAGCTGCCCGACGCCCGTCAGGTGGTCGTGGTGGGGGAGGGCGGTCCGCTCATCGTCGCCGATATCGACGGGGCGCAGCTCGCCGAGGCGATCCAGTCGAGATGGCCCGGGGCTGCCATGCTGGAGCGTCGCACCAGTCCCATCGCATCGACAGGTGACCCACGAGCTTACGACGCCGTGTACTGTCAACTCGCGCTGGATGGTTCACGATGCGATCCGAACTACGCGGAACTGAGCGCGGCCGGTCTCCATCTCGCACACGCTTGACTATCCGACGATGGTGCCCGCGGCGGATCCGTCGGTGAGCAGTTGATAGAACCGCTCGACGTCGGATCGCCGGCACAGGGCGGTGCCGGGTGTCTGCAGCATGGCCGCCCCCGCGGCGATCCCGTACCGCACCGAGTCGCTCAACGAGCGACCGTGTGCCAGGCCGCACACCACACCGGCGACCATGCTGTCGCCCGCACCGACACCGCTGACCACCGGGACTTGGACCGACGGGAAATACTCGTCGCGGTCCCGCGTGACCAGCAGAGCGCCATCGGCACCGAGCGAAAGGACCACGACCTGGGAGACCCCCCGGTCGATGACTTCCCGAGCCGCAGCCACCTGGTCGTCGATCGCCGACAACTCCCGCCCCGTCCAGTCCCGGAGTTCGCGAATGCTCGGTTTGACGAGAAACACCCCACCCCGAAGTTGTCTCAGGGCCGGACCGGACGTATCGACGATGACTCGCGCACCGAGGTCGCCGACGACGTCTGCCACCTGCTGGTAGAAATCGGCGGGCACACCCGGTGGCAGACTTCCGCTCACCACCACATAGTCGGCGCCCGACGCGACCTCGATGACCAGGTCGAGACAGGCCACCTGTTCCCTCGCGGTCACTGTTGGTCCCGGCAGGACGAAACGGTACTGCAGACCCGTCTCGTTCTCGTTGATCGTCAGGCTCTCCCGTGTGGAACCGCGGATCGTCAGACTCCGGATCTCGACGCCCTCGGTGGCCACGAGATCCTCGAGGGCCCGGCCGGTATGGCCGCCCGAAGGAAACACCGCCGTCGCGGGAGTTCCGAGAACGTGCAGTACCCGGGCCACGTTCAGTCCGCCGCCGCCGGGATCTCGGCGAGGCGCGCCGCAGCGCACCTTGTCGGTCGGCACCACCCGGTTCGTGCTCGTGGTGATGTCGAGCGCGGGATTCATCGTCAACGTCACGATGTCGGGCATGGGCTCTCCTGTCGTCGGGCAAGCCGGGCCGTGACCGGCGAACGGTAGCTGTGACTACTCATCTCGCCACCCCGACGTGGAATGCCAGATCCGCTCCGCCGTCTGCACGGTGTCCCCGGCGGCCGTGTCCGTGTCGACCGCGGTGGCCGAGGGCCACGCCGCGGCACTCGCGGCCATCGCGTCGTACACGGCGGGGGTGGCGTCCGAGTCGCCGGTTGGACGGCTCCCGATTCTCGCGATCGCCATGGCGCGTGGTGCCCTGCATTCGAGTTCGACGAGATCGCTGTGGGTGCAGGAAGCGACGAGCGCAGCGCGCTCCCGGAGCATCGGTTGTGTCCACGACGCATCCAGCACGACCGACCTTCCGGCCGTGAGATGGTCGCGAGCGCGCCGCAGCACCTCGGCGTAGGTGCGGTCGGTCATGGTGCCGCTGTACAAGCCCTCACCGAATCCGGCCACCTGACCGGAATGCGGATCGAGGCCGTCGAGTTCCTTGCGGACGCGGTCGCTGGAGATGACGACGGATCCGGTGACGTCGGCCAACCTGCGCGACAGCGTGGACTTTCCGGTGCCGGGTAGCCCACCGACCAGTGCCATGCGCACGGTTCCTGCGCGCAGCTGCCGCAACGCGAGGCCGCAGTGCGCCCGGGCATCCTCGCGGGCTGCCCGGGAACCCTGCGTGTACCGCAAACAGGCCACCTTCGCGCGGACGAACGCCCGATAGGCGATGTAGTGATGCTGCAATGATGCCGGGGGCTGGTCGCGTGCCGCGGCGCAATACCGATCGAGAAACCGCAACCCCAGGTCTTCGCGTCCCAGGTACTCGAGGTCCATCGCAAGGCATGCCGCGTCGTCGATACAGTCGACGTGGCGTAGGTGGTCGTCGAAGTCGAGGCAGTCGAGAATACGCGGCCCGTCTGCGAGGCAGAAGATGTCGTCCGCCAGAAGATCGCCGTGACCATCGACTATCCGGCCTTCCCGAACGCGGTTCTCGAACAGCCGTTTCCGCCCCTTCAGATACCTGAGGGCCCGTCGCTCCACCTCGTCGACGTCCGCCGCCGGGAGGACATCGCACCGGTAACTCGTCACCTCGGAGACGTTGGCTCGCCACCGTGCGGCCACCGCTCCGGGCGTGGCGTCACGATCGATCTCCGCAGACTGCTCCGCCCCGGCATGGAATCGGGCGACGACGGCGGCGATCGCATCCACCTGCGCGGTGGTATCGTCGCCGCCCCCGCCGACCAGCCGGGCCAGTCGTCGGTCCGACGGCATCCGGCGCATCTTGACCAGCGCTTCGGTCGGCCCTCCGGCCGGGTCCGTCAATTCGGCGACACCGAGATACACGTCGGGGCACAGCCTGCGGTTCAATGTCACTTCACGCTCACAGGCCGCGCGACGCCTTTCGGCGGTGCCGAAGTCGGCGAACGCCGTCCGGATCGGCTTCTTCGCCTTGAAGACGACATCACCGACCATGACGACGTAGGCCGTGTGCGTCTCGACGCCGCTCACCGCGAGTCCACCGACTGCCTGCGGTGGCGAACACCTCTGAGTTCTCTCGGTCGCCGACATGAGGGTTCGTCACATCACGACGGGCCGGCGCCGCGCCGAAGGTCCGTCAGCCTGCGCCTCCTCATCGAGGTCGAGGTCGAGGTCGAGGTGAAGTGTGGTCCCGTCGCGACGCAGCGCGTGGGCCCACCCCCGGTCTCGGATCACCTCGAGCATCAAGGTGTTCTGCGCCAGCACCTCCGCCGTCATCCGCTCGATGCCGTGCGCCCGCGCTGCGTCGACGAGCCGGGTCAGCAGCATCGTTCCGATTCCGTGCGATTGGTACTCGTGATCGACCACCAGCGCGAATTCGACCAGCGGCGAGTCGTTGTCCTGCTGGTGTGCCGGGCTCACGTAGTTCGCGACTCCTACCAGGATGCCGCCGATGAAGGCGCCCAGTGCGCAATGCCGGGGGTCTTGCAGGCACAGTGACTCGGCCAGATCCTCGAGATGGGTCGGACGGGCTCCGAAGAACCGCAGGTAGGCGTCGTGCTGGTCCATCCGCTCGTGCAGATCCTGCACGTCGTCTCTGTCGGCGGGTCGAAGGGAGCGCACGCCGACGCCCGTGGTGACCGCGTGTGGCCTTCCGGCATTCATGCACCGTCACCTCCGTCGTCGGCCGTCGGAATTCATTCAATAGTGGGGGCGGCCGCGGCGTCAGAGCCTTTGGTCCTCGACTACGGTCCTTCGCCTCTATTACCGGTGTCGGTGAGTTCGCGATGCTGAAGTAACCAAGGACGCGCAACTGGCATCGAAGGAACCCCAGAACGCAATGACCAGCACGAACAGTGATACGAACAACACGTCGGTGGGGCATGCGGAGGCGGTTGTGGAGCGGCTGATTCCCGAGTTCTGTGGGAGTTTCACCCGGGACGCGATTGCTCGGACAGTTGCCGGCAGCATTGCGGACCTCGCGGGGGTGCCGATCGCAGACATGCCGGAACTGGCCGAGCGGGTTGCCCGGCAACGACTCTTCACGGCACTCGAACGGCATCCGGAATGGTCGTCGTTCGCGAGTGGTGAGCCCTCCCCGAACAGCCGAGTGATCGTCGTTTCAGCTGCGGACGGGATGTTTGACCGGTCCGGGGTTACCGCGCGTCACCACACAGCAAGCGAACGGGAGAGGCCATGACGGAGCAGTGGCACGGCCGCGATGTGCATGGGTCCAGAGCTGCGGTGAACAGACAGGTGCCCGCGACCACGTGGCCCGTGGAGATCGAGATACACGAACCCGACGCGGAGCAGACCTGCTCCCGGGCCACGGCGCGCCTGCGCACACACGACAAGGCCCTCCTCGAGGGACGGGGAGAGGCCGGCTGCCACTCTCGAAACGCCGACATCGTGCAGGTCAGTCGCCAGATGGCCGCCGCTCGGGCCCTGACCGACCTGGCGCACCAATTGTTCGAGCTGGCAGCCGCACAGGACGCGGCTGCGGGCGGGCACGGACGCGAGTTCGGCGCTTCCGAGGCCGGACGCGGACTGTGATCAGCGGCCATGACAATTCTTCCCGCATCGCCATCCACCAGTGGGGCGTCAACGAACTTCACCGACTACGACGGTGAACGCACCCGATTTTCGTGGTCCGATATCGAGCGTCAACTCGGTCCTGCCCCCGGTGGCTGCAACATCGCCTACTACGCCGTCGACCGCCACGACTGCGGGCCGCAGCGAGACAAGGTCGCTTTCCGGTTCGTGGGTCCGAGCAAGGGTGTCGGCGAGCTACCCACCACCGAGGTGACCTTCGGAGAATTCGCGCATCGAGTCCGCAAGTTCACCGACGTGCTGCGCGGACTCGGCGTCGGGAAGGGCGACCCCGTCTTCGTGTTCACCGGTCGCATCCCGGAGTTGTACGTCAGCATCCTCGGCGCGTTGCGCAACGGAAGCGTCGTGTCGCCGTTGTTCTCCGCCTTCGGCCCCGAGCCGTTGGCCACGAGAATTCGGCTCGGCGGCGCCCAGGTCCTGGTGACCACCGAGCAGCTGTATCGGCGGCGGGTGGAGAAGATCCGCGGCTCGTTGCCCTCCCTGCGCCACGTTCTGCTGGTGGGGGATTCCGGTTCGATCACCGACGTCGCGGACACGCTCGACTTCCACAGCATGATGGCGGCAGCCGACGGGGACTGCGACATCACCCCGACCTCCGCCGACGACGTGGCCCTGCTGCATTTCACGAGTGGAACGACCGGTACCCCGAAGGGTGCGGTCCACGTCCACGGCGCCGTGGCCACGCATTATGCAACCGGCTTGTACGCCCTGGACCTGCATTCGTCGGACGTGTTCTGGTGCACGGCCGATCCGGGCTGGGTCACCGGCACGTCGTACGGGGTGATCACACCGCTGCTGCACGGCGTGACGTCGATCGTCGACAGCAACGAATTCGACGCCGAACGGTGGTACCGCATCCTCGAAGAGCAGGCCGTCACGGTCTGGTACACCGCGCCGACCGCGATCCGCATGCTGATGAAGTCCGGTCCGGAGCTGGCGCACAAGTACTCCCACCCGCACCTGCGATTCATCGCCAGCGTCGGCGAACCACTCAACCCCGACGCGGTGTTGTGGGGACGGGACGTCCTCGGGCGGCCCATCCACGACAACTGGTGGCAGACCGAGACCGGCGGCATCATGATCGCCAACACACCCGGTTTCGCCATCAAACCCGGCTCGATGGGACGACCCCTTCCGGGTATCGACGCCGCCATCGTCCGGCGCACGGAGGACGGCGGGATCGCACCCGTCGAAACGCCAAACGTGGAGGGGGAACTCGCGATACGGCGAGGCTGGCCGTCGATGTTCCGCGGTTACCTGCACAACGACGACCGGTACCGGCGTGCATTCGCCGGCGACTGGTACCTGACCGGCGACCTGGCCAAGCGCGACGCGGACGGCTACTACCGGTTCGTGGGCCGGGCGGACGACGTCATCAAATCGGCGGGCCACCTCATCGGTCCGTTCGAGGTGGAGAACGTCCTCATGGAGCATCCCGCGGTCGCCGAAGCGGGAGTCATCGGTAAGCCGGACCCGATCGTGGGGGCAGTGGTGAAGGCATTCGTGTCGGTGAAGACGGGCTGGAACGCCGACGACGCCCTGCGCCGTGAGCTTCTCGGGTACTCCCGCAAGAAGCTCGGCGCCTCGGTCGCTCCCAAGGAGATCGAGTTCGTGGACGTTCTCCCGCACACGCGGAGCGGCAAGATCATGCGCAGGCTGCTGAAGGCGCGCGAACTCGGTCTGCCCGAGGGGGACACATCGACTTTGGAGGTGGGCGGATGACTGCCCCGGACTTTCCCTACGACAAGGCGTTCGCGGTCGAGTTGCTGACGGACATGCTGCGCATCCGACGCTTCGAGGAGAAGGCGGCAGAACTATACGGCGCCCAGAAGATCCGCGGCTTCCTGCACCTGTACGTGGGGGAGGAAGCGGTCGCGGTCGGGGCCCTGCACGCGCTGTCTCCGGGCGACGCGGTGGTCGCCACCTACCGCGAACACGGCCACGCGCTGGTGCACGGTGTCCCGATGAACTCGATCATGGCCGAGATGTTCGGGAAACGCGAAGGCTGTTCGAGGGGTCGAGGCGGATCGATGCATCTGTTCGACGCCGCCACCCGGTTCTACGGGGGCAATGCGATCGTCGCCGGCGGTCTGCCACTCGCGGCCGGTCTGGCGATGGCCGACAAGATGCAGGGCAAGCGCCGGGTGACGGCCTGCTTCTTCGGCGAGGGCGCAATGGCGGAGGGCGCTTTTCACGAGACCATGAATCTCGCATCGCTGTGGCAGTTGCCGGTGCTGTTCTGCTGCGAGAACAACCTGTACGCCATGGGAACGGCCCTGTCCCGCTCGGAATCGCAAACGGATCTGTGTGTCAAAGCCGCGTCGTTCGACGTGCCGACGCTCAAGGCGGACGGCATGGATGTGATTGCCACCCTGCACGCGGCCCGCTCCGGCGCCGCGCACGTCCGCACGACCGGAGGCCCCTTCTTCATCGAATTCCAGACGTACCGATTTCGTGCCCATTCGATGTTCGACCCGGAGCTGTATCGCGACAAGGCGGAGGTGGAGTCCTGGAAGGAGCGGGGCCCGATTCACACCTTCTCGGCACGGCTCAAGGCGCTAGGGCTGTTCTCGGAGGAAGAGTTTCTCCGCATCGACGACCGCGTCATGTCGGAGGTCGATGCCGCGGTCGACTTCGCCGAGGCAGGCACCTGGGAAGCACCCGGGGACCTCCTGCGCGACGTACTCACACCGGAGCGAACAGAGGAGGCGTCGTGAAGATCACCTACCGGGACGCGATGCGGGAAGCGATCCGTGAGGCAATGCACTCCGATCCGCGGGTGTTCCTCATGGGTGAGGACGTCGGACGCTACGGCGGCACGTACGCGGTGTCCAAGGGTTTGCTCGCCGAGTTCGGGGACGAGCGGATCCGCGACACCCCGCTCTCGGAGTTGGGTTTCGTGGGAGTGGGAATCGGGGCGGCCGTGGGCGGGATGCGCCCGATCATCGAGGTGATGACCGTCAACTTCAGCCTGCTCGCGCTCGACCAGATCGTGAACACCGCGGCGTCGCTCCGGCACATGTCGGGCGGACAATTCTCCGTCCCCGTGGTGGTGCGCATGGCGACCGGCGCGGGCAGGCAACTCGCCGCACAACATTCGCACAGCCTCGAGAACTGGTATGCCCACATCCCCGGCATCCGGGTCCTGGCGCCCGCGACGGTGGCGGACGCGCGCGGCATGCTCCGACCCGCCCTCGCGGACCCCGATCCGGTGATCATCTTCGAACACACCCAGCTGTACAACTCATCGGAAGACCTCGAGGGGCCCGTCCCGGTGGACATCGACTCGGCGGCGGTGCGCCGGGAGGGAAGCCACATCAGCCTGATCACGTACGGGGGTTCGCTGCCCAAGGTCCTCGCCGCCGCCGACGTCCTGGCGGAGAAGGGAATCGCCGCCGAGGTCATCGACCTTCGGGTGCTGCGACCCCTCGACACGGCCACCATCGCTGCGTCGATCCGGAGGACACACCGTGCCGTGGTGGTCGACGAGGGTTGGCGTACCGGCAGCCTCGCGGGGGAAGTGATGGCGCAGATCGTCGAACGCGAGTTCTACGAACTCGACGCGCCACCTCGCCGCGTGTGCAGCGCCGAGGTCCCGGTGCCCTACGCCAAGCATCTCGAATACGCGACCCTTCCCCAAGTCGAGACCATTGTGTCCACGGCGTGGAATGTGATCGGCGATCGGTAGGAACGAGGCATAACCATGTTTGATTTCACGCTGCCTTCCCTGGGCGCCGACATGGACGAAGGAACGTTGACGGACTGGTTGGTCAAACCCGGTGACGAGGTCGAGCGCGGTCAGGCGATAGCGACGGTCGACACCGTGAAAGCGGCCGTAGACGTGGAGATCTGGCAGAGCGGCACCGTTCACCGGCTGCTCGTCGAGCCCGGAACGACCGTGTCGGTCGGAACCCCGTTGGCGACCCTGCTGAATCCCGGAGAATCACCTCCACCGGAGCGGCCCACGGCCGATGGGGTGCCCGGCACCACCGCGGCCACCCCCGCAGGGGAACCCGCACCGCGACGCAAGGTCTCGCCCAGGGCGCGCAAGGAAGCGGAAAGAGCGGGAATCGATCTCGCCGGTGTCACCGGGACAGGCGCGGACGCTGCGGTCACACTCGACGACGTCCAGCGGGCGGCAGCCCACGGCATCGAGCACGGACCGGCCGAGGCCAAGACCCGCGACATGCGCAGCGCCATCGCCGCGTCCATGAGCCGCTCCAAGCGGGACATCCCGCATTACTACCTGATGGACGAGATTCCACTGCGGACGGCGACGAAGTGGTTGCGCACCGAGAATGCCGCCCGACCGATCACCGAACGAGTCCTCCTCGCCGCTGTGCAACTCAAGGCGGTAGCGCTCGCTGCCCAGCAGTTCCCGGACCTCAACGGGTACTGGGTGGACGGCGAGTTCCGGCCGGCACCCCACATCCACCTCGGGGTGGCGATCTCGCTGAGAGACGGAGGTCTGGTCGCTCCCGCGATCCACGACACCGCCGACAAACCCCTCTCCCAGCTGATGGTGGAACTCGGCGACCTGGTGACCCGCGCCCGTGCCGGTTCGCTGCGCAGCTCCGAGATGTCGGACCCGACGTTGACCGTGACGAACCTCGGGGAACGCGGGGTCACCTCGGTTTTCGGGGTGATCTATCCGCCGCAGGTGGCGCTGGTGGGTTTCGGGAGGCCCAGTGAACGCCCCTGGGTGTTCGACGGAGATCTGCAGGTCGCGACGGTCGTGACAGCGACCCTCGCCGCCGATCATCGTGCCAGCGACGGAACACGGGGTGCACAGTTCCTGACCAGAATCAGCGAACTGCTTCAACAGCCGGACAGGTGGTGAGGACGACGATGAACAGCGAGACGATCGACTCGAGAGTCATACACGCATTGCGGGATATCGCCCCGGAGATCGAGGACGAGGAACTGTCCCCGGACGTGCCGTTACGCGACCAGGTCGATCTGGACTCGATGGACTGGCTGAACTTCCTGGTGCGCCTGCACGCCGTGTTCGGCGTCGATATCCCGGAATCCGACTACGCAACGCTGGTGACCGTGGAGGACATCGTCGAATACATTGCCTCGCGCACCCACGCCTGACGGGCGAGTGACTACTACGCGATCCCGGCGGGCAATCGGGCCGCGGTACTGCGGGGTGTCCGTCGCCGGTGCCACCGCCACAGTTCGTCACACCCCCAGACGACGAACGGCAGGGGAAGGAGCCACAGCACCTGATGCCATGACGGAGTCACAGTTCCGAAGACGAGTCGAAGCGCCGGGACGGTGACGACCAGCGCGGCGAAACACACCTCGAAGGCGATTCCCCACAGCAGCAGCGGATTGGAGGCGATCCCCACCTCGGTGAGTGCCGCGTGTTCGGTGCGCGAGGCGAACGCGGTCCCGATCTGACAGGCGACGATGCCCAGGAAGCTCATCGTCGTCGCCGATTGCCAGGTGTGGTGCAGGCTTCCGGCGCCCACATCGGCACCCAGATACCAGCCACCTTCGAGAAGTGTCGCGAAGAAGAGCGTCATCACCAATACTGCCGACACACCTCCCAGCAGGCCCCACGACCGGACGAGGATCCCCCTGTCGACCACGTTCTGGGTGCGCTTGCGTGGACGCCGATCCATCAGGCCCGGTTCGGCCTTCTCTCGGCCCAACGCCAGCGCCGGTAAGGTCTCGGCCCAAATCGATGGCGAGAATCTGCATCACCGTGAGAGGGAGGGGAACCTGTCCGCCGGACAGTGCGTAGACGAGGAACGGCACCACCTCGGGGGTGGCGTGCGCGAAAATGTAGACAATGAACTTGCGGACGTTGTCGTAGACCCTCCGTCCCGCCTCGACGGCGCTGACGATGGTCGCAAAATTGTCATCGGTGAGGACCATCGTCGCGGCCTCCCGCGCGACATCGGTGCCCGACTTACCCATCGCCACACCGATATCGGAACGACGCAACGCCGGAGCGTCGTTGACCCCGTCACCTGTCATCGCGACGACCTGCCCGCTGTCGCGCAAGGCGTCGGTGATCCGCAACTTCGCCTCTGGTGAACTGCGCGCGAAGATGAGTTCGACGTCGGTGGCGAGCAACCTGTCGAGATCGGCTTCCGGCATCTGCTCGAGTTCCGAGCCGGTGACGACTCGCAGACCTGCGTGCCCGATCCCCACGCTCTGTGCGATCCCTCGCGCGGTGAGGCCGTGATCACCGGTGACGACGATGATCCGAATTCCCGCGGAATGACACCTGGCGACGGCCGCCGCTACTTCCGGACGCGGAGGATCGAGCATTGCCGCGATTCCGAGGAGGGTGAGATCGCTCTCCGCCTCTTCCCGCGTCAGTCCCGGGCGAGTGCCCGCGTCGATGTCGCGCTCGGCGACGGCAAGCACACGCAAACCTTCGCGAGCCCAGTCGCGTACGAGATTCGCGGTGAACTCCCGATCGGAACCGGTGAAGGCCGTGTCCACACCAGCCGGACCGGCGATTCGGGTACACCGATCGAAGATCACTTCGGGTGCTCCCTTGGCATGGACGTGCAGCGTGTCGCCGATACGATCGACGGTGGACATCCGGCGCAGCACCGGGTCGAAATGGAACTGCGACAACCGGATTCCGTCAGCGTCTTCTGTCGCGGCTCCCAAGGACAGCGCTGCGTGCAGCAATGCCACCTCCGTCGGATCACCGGATTCGGCACCGGTACTCGAGATGCGGATCTCCGTACTACAGCACGCGACGATCGCCCGGGCCGTCCGGCCTGCCGGAGTCTCTGGTGCCGGAACGGCGACGGCGCCGTCGAACGTCACGACACCGTCCGGGGTCCACAACTTGGTGGTACGCATCCGGTTCATCGTCAGGGTGCCGGTCTTGTCGGTGCAGATGACGCTGGTGGAACCGAGCGTCTCCACGGCCGACAGACGTTTGACGAGGGCGCCCTGCCGGGCGAGTGTGCGCACGCCCACCGCGAGAGCCAACGTGATGGTGGGCAGCAACCCCTCGGGCACGTTCGCGACGAGCAGGCCGATGGCGAAGTTGATCGAATCGTCGAGCGACAATCCCGCCATCAGCGTCCCCAGCGGGATGAACGCCAGACCCATCGCCACCGCAACCGCCGCGATCAGCCAGGCCACGCGCTTCACCTGTTTCTCGAGGGGGCTTTCCTCGTGGCCGACGCGTTGTGACAACGCCGCGATGCGTCCGAGTTCGGTGTGCATTCCTGTCGCGAACACCACCGCGGTGGCATCGCCGCCCACCACATTGGTGCCGCTGAAGACGATGTCCGGCGCCTCGATCAACGGTCCCGTGGTCGACCCGGCGTCGAATCGGATCAGAACCGGCACGGACTCGCCGGTGAGTGTCGACAGGTCGACCTCGACCGATCCCGACAGAAGTCGCGCATCGGCAGACACCCGGTCGCCTTCGGACAGGAAGATCACGTCACCCGGCACCAGTGACCGCAGATCGACCGTCTCCGTCGTTCCCTGGCGGGCGACGCGCGCCCTGGTCGGCAGAAACGCCGCCAATGCTTCGACCGCCCGCTCGGCGTGTCGTTCCTGCACGAACGCGAAGGCGGCGTTGAGCAGGATCACGATGACAATCGCGACACCCAGCGGCGCCGAGCCGCTGAAGACGGCGAGAACGGCAGCCATCCACAAGAGCAGCGCCAACGGATGCGTGAATTGCCGCAGTAACTGCCGGGGCCAGGTGCGACCGCGATGCCGAATCAGTTCATTGGTCCCGTAGACGAGTGTTCGTCGTTCCGCTTCCCTCCGTGACAGTCCATCCCGTCTGGTGCGGAGGTCACGCAATAGCCGGTCGGTCGACTCCTGAGGGTCCACGCGAGCTGTCTTCGTCGCCGTCACCATCGCGCGCTCCTGGTCGTCGGGCCGTTCCGGTACGGATCACGTGGGACGGGCCCGGCGGGGTTCTTCTCCGACGGTGCGCCATCGACGGTTACGGGGAAAGGGACCTTGGTCCTCTCTTGCGGTCGCACGCAGCGCGAACCGGGTCCGGGCTGCGACGATGGAGACACGCGTCCTCACGCGTCGGCCCTCGACGAGGGAAGGCCTATGCACGACACACGAACCCGCGAAACGTGGAATGCGCGCCTCACGAGGCTGTTGGCACCCACCCTGCTCGCAGTCACGTCGGTGGCGCTCGTGTCCGGCGTGGTGGCCACTTCGCTCGGTCGGCCGGGCGTCGCGGACGCGTGTTGGGCGATCGGCACGGTGGTGTCCCTGGTGCCCGCTGTGGGCTGGGTCGTCGTGTCGCTCCTTCAGCGCACAGCTGGTGTCGACCTCATCGCCGTGCTCGCCCTCGCGGGCACACTCGCGGTCGGCGAGTATCTGGCAGGTGCCCTCATCGGGTTCATGCTCGCGACGGGGCGCACGCTCGAATCCGCGGCGGAGCGGCGCGCGTCACGCGATCTGCGCGCCCTCCTCGAACACGCACCACGACGAGCACACAAACGGATCGGCCAAGACGTCGTCCTCGTCCCCTTGGACGAGGTCGAGCCCACCGATCTGCTGGTCGTCGCCTCCGGAGAGGTTGTCCCCGTCGACGGCGTCGTCGTCGCCGACCGATCGGCCGTCCTCGACGAGTCCGCGCTCACCGGGGAGTCGCTCCACGTCGAACGACAGGTCGGGGAGTCGGTGCGCAGTGGGGTGGTGAACGTCGGATCGACGATCGAGCTGCGCGCCACCGCGAGCGCCGCGGACAGCACCTATTCGGGCATCGTCCGGCTGGCGCAGGAGGCCGCTGCCGACAAGGCACCGATCGTACGGATCGCGGACCGCTTCGCCGTCTGGTTCCTTCCCCTGACCCTCCTGGTGTCGTCCGTCGCATGGTGGCTGAGCGGTTCAGCCGTGCGCGCGGTCGCAGTTCTCGTGGTCGCGACCCCGTGTCCGTTGCTGCTCGCCGCCCCTGTCGCCATCGTGTCGGGGTTGTCCCGCGCCTCACGGATCGGTGTCGTCATCCGCGGTGGTGGAGCACTGGAAACACTCGGGCGAGCTCGGACCCTGGTGATGGACAAGACGGGAACCCTGACGACCGGCAGGCCATCCGGACTCGACGTCGCAACCGCTCCCGGCCACAATCCCGACGAGGTACTCCAACTCGCCGCAGCCGTCGACCAGCTGTCACCCCATGTTCTCGCCGAGTCGATCGTCCGCTTCGCGAGGGCTCGGGGCTGTCCGCTTCCCCTGCCCACCGATGTCAGCGAGCAGGCGGGAACCGGGGTCACCGGCATCGTGAACGGTCGTGCGGTGAAGGTCGGTTCGGATCACGGCGTGTTGCCGGACTGGGCGGAGGCCGTATCGACGCGATCGGCGCTGGACGGCGCGGCGGTGGCCTGGGTACAGGTCGACGACGCACTGGTAGGGGCGATCCTGCTGCGGGATCCGCTTCGTCGAGACGCACCTCGCACATTGCGGCGATTGCGGGCAGCCGGACTGGACCGACTGATCATGCTGACCGGAGACCGCCGGGCGCCCGCCCTCGAAATCGGATCCATCGTCGGACTCGACGCCGTGCTCGCGGAGCACACTCCCGTGGACAAGGTGGCGGCAGTGCAGGCCGAGAAGCTCAAAGCTGTCACGATCATGGTGGGCGACGGGATCAACGACGCCCCCGCCTTGGCGGCGGCGTCGGTCGGAGTGGCGATGGGGGCGCGGGGAGCCACGGCCAGTTCGGAGGCTGCCGATATCGTGCTGACGACCGATCACCTCGCCCGGTTGGCGGACGCGATGGAGATCGCACGACGGTCGAGGCGGATCGCGATCCAGAGTGCCGGCATCGGCATGACGCTGTCGCTGTTGGCGATGATCGGCGCGGCGTTCGGCTGGATCGCTCCCGCGGCCGGCGCCCTGCTGCAGGAAGGAATCGATGTGGCGGTCATCCTCAACGCCCTGCGCGCCCTTCGAGGCGGCCGCTCCTCCGAACTGACGGTGACGCGAGAAACCGGCCTGCTGTTGCAGCGTTTCGATCGTGAGCACGACGATCTGCGGGGAGCGCTGGCTCTGATACGTGACGCTGCAGAGCGGGTGACCGCCGAACCCGGAACCGAGACACTGGCGGCGGTGCGTAGAGCACACACCGTCCTGGTGGAGCAGGTCCTGCCCCATGAACGTGCCGAGGAGACCCAACTGTATCCCGCGCTGGCGGACGCCTTCGGAACGGCGGAAGCCACCGCCCCGATGAGTAGGGCTCATGCGGAGATCGATCGACTCAGCCGGCGCCTGGGAACTCACCTCGGCGCGGTCGAGGCACACGGCGAAGTCCGCCCGGATCAGCGTGACGACCTTCTCGCCTGCCTGTACGGGCTGTACGCGGTGCTGCGTTTGCATTTCGCCCAGGAGGAAGAGGACTACTTCGCCCTCGCCCCGAGAGTCGACGACGAGCACTGACAGCCGTCGGCACTACCGGACGACGAGGATCGGGCAGCGGACGGAGTGCATCAAGGCCCTGCTCGTGGATCCCAACAACATACTGGTGAAGCCGCCGCGTCCGCGGCTACCCACGACGAGAAGTCGCGCGTTGTCGGCTTGTTCGCGCAGGTTGCGCACCGGTCGGTCCATCACGACCATCGTCCGAACCTTGACGTCCGGGAAATCCTCGGCCCGGCCGGCGAGACTCTCCGACAGGAGGGCCGTTTCCTGGGTGACGACCTGCTTCCACCCGGAGACGCTGCCGCCCTCGTGGTGCACGGGGAGGTCGACGTCGGACCAGGCGTGAACGGCCACCAGTTCGCACTGCCGCAGGGCGGCCTCCTCGAACGCCAGCGAAATGGCGGGCTCGCTGTGTGCCGACCCGTCCACGCCCACGACGACGGGCCCCTCGAGTCGGGTGACCTCGGTATCGGGAAGCCCGCGGATGACCGCCACCGGGCACGGTGCGTGGGTGGCGACCGCGGCGCTGACCGATCCCAGGAAGCCGCGCTCGATGATTCCCTGGCGGTTCGAGCCGACGACGACCATCGCGGCGGATTTCGATCTTTCGAGGAGTTCACCGGCCGGCGTTCCGGTGCAGAGGGTGGTGTGAATGTCGAGGGAATGTCCCGGTACCGCTCGGGCGGCGATCTCCGCGGCGGCGGCCAGCCGGTTCTTCCCGTTGCGTTCCTCGTCGTCGAAGAAACTCTCCGGCATGCCGATCGGGACACCGTAGGCGCCGGGCACGAACGTGGTCGAGACCACCGACAGTGGGGCATTACGCAACGCCGCCTCCTGCGCGGCCCACGCGACGGCCTGGAGGGACGACGGTGAACCGTCTGTTCCGACAACGATCGGGCGGCGGGCGGTCATGGTGTTCTCCTCCAGGAAGCGCGCGGCAGAAAATGCCGCTACCTCTCATCGTTACGGTGCGTCCGTCACCGGCGTAGGGGAGAAGGTCCCCACCTTCTGTGAGCGGGGGGAGCCGATCCCGGTTCAGGGCAGCGGCGCCGACCACCGGAGCGTGGTTCCGCCACCGGGGGTGGTGTCGATGGTGAAGTGCCCGTTGACTTCCCGAGCCCGGACAGCCAGATTGTCCAATCCACTGCGGGAGACGTTCTTCGGAATACCGGTGCCGTTGTCCGCGACCTCGATGGTGAGATCGTCGTAGACGGAGATGCTGACCGTGACCGTGTCGGCTCGCGCGTGTCGGACGGCGTTGCTCAGCGCCTCACGCAGGACTGCCTCGGCGTGTTCTGCGAGCGCGGCGTCGATGACGGACAGTGGGCCAGACATGTGCACCGTCGTGCGTAACCCGGAATCCGCGGTGGTCTCGGCGACGATTTCGTGCAGTCGCCGTCGGAACTGGGTCATACCACCCGAACCGCCGTGAAGGTCGAAAATGGCGGTACGGATATCACGCACGATGTCGTGAAGGTCGTCGATCGATTGTTCGAGTCGCTCCTTGACGATCGGAGCCTTCGCCCTCTGCAAGGTGCTCTGCATTGACAGGCCGACCGCGAAGAGTCGCTGGATGACGTGGTCGTGGAGGTCCCGCGCGATCCGATCGCGATCGGACAGG
>NZ_LTCZ01000176.1:0-13859 GCF_001583455.1 Rhodococcus sp. LB1
CGGCCTGCAGGCCGAGAGAACCGCACTCGCTTGGCGCCGAACCACTTTGTCGTCTTTCTGTGTCTCGGCCGTGCTCGTGCACCGGGCCGCCGACGGCGGCGCAGGCGCCGCCACGGCGCCCGCGCTGCTCGCCGCACTGGTCACGACGGCTCTTCTGCTGTGGGCGAGCGCAGTACGGGGTCGGGCGTTGCGCGAGAGCGTTGCCGGTGCCACGCACCGGCAACTCCTCCCGGTGTCGGCTGCCGTCGCCGTCAGCGCCGCGACAGTAGCCTCGATGCTCTGGCAGCTGCCCTGAGGTGATCACACCGTGTGCATGCTCGTGACGAGATGCCACGGGTCGTCGAGGGCGGCGGCCCTCTCCCCCAGGCGCCTGGCCCACACGGTCTCGTTTCCGTACTCCTCCCGCCACGACCAGAGTCGCAGCGTCGACAGACGCAGCGCATGTTCCTGCGTGGTTCCGATCGCGCCGTGGATCTGGTGTGCGAGTTCGGCCACGACACCTGCTGCCCGGCAGGCATTCACCCGCGCTGCCGCGACGGCGGGCGACGCGTCCCCGGCGGACGCGACCGCCCGGACGGCACTGTGGGCGCTCAGTTCCGCGATCACCACCTCGCCGGCGATCTGCGCAAGATATTGCTGCACTGCTTGGAAGGCACCGATCGGTCGGCCGAACTGCACCCGCTCACCGGAGTAGCGCAGGCTGTGGTCGAGTGCCCGTTGCGCGGCGCCGCCGATCTGGACGGTGCGCGCCAGGGCGGCCCGGGAACGCAGATCCACCGGAGCCGGAAGCGTGACGACGTCGTCGGCATCGACCCGGACGGCCTCGAATCGGAGGTCGTCCCGGGGCTCGCCGGCGAGATTGGCGCCGGGACGGATCGTGCACACCTGCGGGTCGAGACTGCAGATTCGGTCGCCGATGACGAGCACGACCCGCGTTGCCTCCCGCGCCCACGGCACCCGACGCACCGTGCCGTCGAGTTCCCAGCCGCGACCGTCGTCGGAGGGCCGGCAATGCAGCTCCCGCAGGTCGGCGGTTGCGGCCGTCAGCGGGCCGTCGGGGATCGGCAGTCGCGCGGCGGCCAGCAGAGGCCCTGCCAGCCAGAGGGTTTCGGCGATCGGCGCGGCCACACTGTGGTACGCCGCCGAGCGCAGCACCGCCGCGGCCTGTTCGGCGTCGCCGCCGCTGCCGCCGAGGTCCTCGGAGATCCCGATCCGGGTCAGACCCGTCTCCTCCAGCGTCCGCCACGCATCGGCGAGGTCGTTCCACTCACCGAACAACTTGTCGGTCGTCTCCGCGAGCAACTTCAGTTCGCTGTTCATCTCACTCCCATCGCCCGCGCGACGACGCCGCGAAGAATTTCGTTGGTGCCACCCCGCAGAGTTGCCGTGGGTGAACTCGCAATGATGTGCGCCAGCATCCGGGGCAACGGATCATCCGATCCGAAGTCCGGCTCGACACCGGTGCCGCGGGCCGCCTCGATCACGTCGCGCTCGAATCGGGTTCCCAGATCCTTCACGAGAGCCGCCTCGGTGTTCGGCGCCTCCCCCTTGCTCAGGGACGTGGCGACGGCGATGGACGCCTCCCGCAGCGACCACGCCCGCGAGACGAGCCGCCCCAAGGTGACGGGATCGATCGCGTCGCGCTGGGCGAGAAGCCGCAGCAGCGGCATCGTGCTGAGAATCCGCTCGGGGCCGCTCCGCTCGTACGACAGTTCGCTCGTCACCTGCCGCCAGCCCTGCCCCACCTCACCGAGCACGGCCGAGTCCGGGACGAAGACCCCGGAGAACATCACCTGGTTGAAGTGGTGGTCGCCGCTCAGCGAGTAGATCGGGCGGATCTCGACGCCGTCGTCGGGCAGCGGAATCAGCAACTGCGACAGGCCCTCGTGTCGGCTCTCCCCGGCCGGGCCGGTGCGCACCAACGTCAGGATCACGTTGGCGATGTGCGCGCCGGTGGTCCAGATCTTGGTGCCCTCGACGATCCAGCCGCCGTCGGCGCGGGTGGCACGCGTCCGCACGGACGCCAGATCCGAGCCACTGTCCGGCTCGCTCATCCCGATCGCGAAGACGCATTCGCCCGTCGCGATGCCGGGAAGGTAGCGGTGCTTCTGCTCCTCGGTGCCGAAGTTCAGCAGTCCCGGTGCGGCCTGCCGGTCGGCCACCCAGTGGGCACCGACCGGCGCGCCCGCCGCGAGCAGTTCCTCGATGACGACGAAGCGCTCGAGCGCGGTACGGCCTTGGCCACCATAGACTTCCGGCACGGTCATCCCGAGCCAGCCACGGGCACCGAGCTTCCGGGTGAACTCTCGGTCCGAGCCGACGACCCAGCTGTCCGCAATCGGGGTGAAGGAACCGCTGTCGAGTTCACCGGCGAGGAACTCGCGGACCTCCCGTCGGAGCTCGTCGGTCTCGGCGGGCAACACTGCCGACTCCAACTCGAACGCTGCATTCATCTCTTCAACTCCTACAGTGCGAGGGACTTGGCGATGACGGTTTTCATGATCTCGCTCGACCCGGCGGCGATCCGGGCCAGCCGGATGTCGGCGTAGAGCCGGGCGATGGGGTACTCGAGCATGTACCCGTATCCGCCGTGCATCTGCAGGCACTTGTCGACGACGCGACCCGCCATCTCGGTGACGAACAGCTTGACCTTGGCGACGTCGGCGACGGACAACGTGTCGTCGTTGTACGCGAGCATCGCCTTGTCCACCAGTGCCTGTCCGGCCTCGATCTCGGCAGCGCAATCGGAGAGGACGAACTTGGTGTTCTGGAACGAGGCGACGGTCTGACCGAAGACCTTGCGCTCCTTCACGTAGCTGATGGCGAGGTTCAGTGCGGCCTGCGCCGTCGCCACCGCCGACACTGACTGGGTGAGCCGCTCCTGCACGAGGTTGAAGGTCAGGTAGCTGAAGCCCTTGCCCTCCTCGCCGAGCATGTTCGCATGCGGAACCCGCACGTCCTCGAAGGACAGTTCCGCGGTGTCGGTCGAGCGGCAGCCCAGCTTGTCGAGCTTGCGGCCCTTGGTGAACCCCGGCATGCCGTCCTCGACCACGAGCAGGCTCAGGCCGCCGCGACGGTCGTCGCTCTTGGAGGTGCGGCACGCCACGATCACCAGATCGGCGTTGATCCCGCCGGTGATGAACGTCTTGGCGCCGTTGAGGATCCAGTGGTCGCCCTCACACACGGCCGTGGTCTTGATGCCGGACAGGTCCGATCCGGCGCCCGGCTCGGTCATCGCGATCGAGCACATCTTCCGGCCGGCCGCGATGTCGGGCAACCACCGCTGCTTCTGCTCCTCGTTCGCGCAATGCAGGTAGTACGGGGTGGCGACGTTGGTGTGCAGGCCGAGCCCGCCGAGGGTCGACAGCGTGAGCGCGGTCTCCTCGATGACCACCGCATTGAAACGGAAGTCGGACACGCCACCGCCGCCGTACTCCTCCGGGACGTTCAGGCCGGCCAGCCCCAAGTCGCCGAACCGCAGATAGATGTCCTTGGGCAGGATTCCCGCCTCTTCCCACGCCGGGACATTGGGTGCGACCTCGGTTTCGAGGAACTTGCGAATGGTTTTGCGGAAGTCGTCGTGATCCTGTTCGAAGATCGTGCGTTCCATGGTTGTACTCCAGAGTCGGTGAAAAGGATGATCAGGCGGCGGGTTCGGTGCCGACGACGGAGATGAAGCTCACGCAGTCGCCGGGCCGTCCGCCGAGGTTGTGGGTCAGGCCGAGCGTGCGCTCGCCGCTGGCGATGCTTGCGATCTGCCGCTCCGCCGGCGCCTCCCGGCGCAGCTGGAGCCAGCACTCGAACAGCATCCGCAGCCCGGAGGCGCCGATCGGATGGCCGAAGCTCTTCAGGCCGCCGTCCGGGTTGACCGGCAATTCGCCCTGAAGGTCGAACTTTCCGTCGAGAACGTCGCGCCAGGCCTTGCCCTTCTCGCTGAAACCGAGGTCCTCCATGAGCACGAGTTCCGTCGGGGTGAAGCAGTCGTGGACCTCCGCCAACGCGAATTCGCTGCGCGGATCCTTCACACCGGCCTCGGCGTAGGCGTTCTCGGCGCACTTCACGACCTCACGGATCGAGGTGTAGTCGAACGTCGGGTCCATCGGACCGTCACCGGGACCGGCCACCATCGACAGCGCCTTCACGAAGATCGGCTTGTCGGTGTACTTGTAGGCGTCCTCGGCCCGGACGACGATCGCGGCCGCGGAACCGTCCGAGACACCGGAACAGTCCATGACCCCGAGCATCCCGGAGACCTTCGGGCTGTTGCGAATCGCGTCCATCGACAGTTCCTTGCGGAACTGGGCACGCTCGTTGCGTGCACCGTTGTAGTGGTTCTTCCACGCGATCCGGGTGATGACGTCCTTGAGTTGTTCGTCGTCGATGCCGGTCATGTTGGCGTACGCCGGTGCGAGGAGCCCGAACGCGGCAGGCGCGGTAATGGCCACGGAGGTGCCGTCGTGCGGCGGCGCGGCCGACGTCAGCCCGGAGTAACCGGAGTCCTTGAGCTTCTCCACACCGATCGCCATCGCGACGTCCACTGCCCCGGACGCCACCGCGTAGCACGCGTTGCGGAACGCTTCGGATCCTGTGGCGCAGAAGTTTTCGACCCGTGTGACGGGCTTGTAGTCCAGCTTCAGGGTGCGCGAGAGCAGCTGTCCCGAGAATCCCGAGGCCATCGTGCCGAGCCAGTACGCATCGACGTCGTCCTGGGTGAGGCCCGCACTCGCGAGGGCCTCCTGGTTGGCGTCGACGAGGAGGTCTTCGGCGCTCTTGTCCCAGTGTTCGCCGAAGGGCGTGCAGCCCATCCCGACGATGGCGACCTTGTCGCGAATGCCGTGTGTTGCCATGATCATGCCTCCTTGGTGGCGGCGACGGCACCGCGGGCGGGTCGTGCCTTCCAGAAGTAGTTGTGGACGCCGTCCGACGTGGTGTAGAAGCGGCGGAACGTCATCTCGACGGGGTCACCGATCTTCAGCGCCGCCGCGTCGGCATCGGTGATCTCGCACATCAGCCGGCCACCGCCGTCGAAGTCGATCGCGGAGCCGATGAGCGGCGGGCTCAGGGTGTAGGCGAGGAGGTCCGCCTGGTAGGTCGCGATGGTGCCGCGCTCACCGGCGATCCGTTCGCGTTCCATCCGGTCCACGGCTTTGCAGGATCGGCACACTCGGATGGCCGGCATGTGCCGGGTGCCGCACTCGGTGCATCGGGATCCGGCCAGGCCGAATTTCCACTGTGCATTGCGGGACGACGGCGGTGCCGCGGGGCGGTCCGGGTCGGGTCGGCGCGGCGATTCCCGGCGGAGGAATCCGCGCCACGTGAGGAATCGCTGGTAGCCGATGGTCCGGCCGTAGCCGAGCTGTTCGGCCACCCCTGGGGTCGTGCGGGCGTCGCGGTAGGTCGCCAACGCCGCCGTCGTGCGCAGCAGCACCGCGTCGGCGCCGTCGCCGAGCTGGACGATCAGGATGGTCTCGCCAGGTGCCGCGTCGTCCAGCGCCGAAGCGAGGAGGATGCCGGGCTGCGCGGTGCCGGTCGCGCCGACGGTGGCAGCGAGGTCGTCGATCACCGCGGCGTCCGACGCCAGCGTCTTCGTGACGACGCCGACGGCCCTGCGGTGCAGACCGGCGACACCCACGCGGTCGACATCCGAACGGGTGAGGCCAGCCTCCTTCAGCGCGGCGTCGACCGCGTCGAGTGCCAGTTCGCGGTAGATGCCCTCCGCGAACCGCTCCTCCCACACCTTGCTGGCTGTCTCGCCGGGCACCCGCCAGCGGTCGAGGAACTCGGCCGAGGCCGACCCGCGGCCGATCAGTTCGGCGACGACGCCGTCGCCGGTCCCGAAGAGGAGGGCCGAGGCGCCGTCGCCGCCGTCCTTCTCCTCGGCGGAGGAGGGCAGGCCCGTCCGGATGTCCGACAGCACCGCAAGAGTGGGACGTCCGGCGGCGGCTGCATCGGCCGCGGCGGTGATCACGCCCATGCCCGAACGTGCCGCTCCCGAGAAGTCCCACGCGGGAACCGACTGGTCGAGGGCCAACGCGGCATGGACGATGCCGGCATTGGTCTTGTCCGCGTATCCCGGGGTGGCCGTCGCGTAGACGAGCCCGGCGGGCGCCGGGGCCCCGTCGAGAGCGGCGAGCGCGGCCTCGACGCCCATCGACGTCGAGTCCTCGTCGTAACCGGCGACCGAACGAGTGCCGCGGCCGGCAGGCGTGCCGAGCGCGGAGCCGATGTCCTTGCGGTCGACGCGCCAGAGGGGAAGGTAGACACCGTATCCGGTGACACCGAGGGGGGTGGTGCTCATGGCAACTCCTTGTGAATCCGGCCGCGCCCTGGTCGCTCGGTCCGGCCTTGTCGAAATCGGCTGTGTCAGGCGGGGAGCCAGAACTCGGCGGACCCTGTGATCGCGACCCCGGCCCCTTGCCGGGCACACGTCAGGGCCACCTCGACGGCGGAGCCGCCGTCACCGGGACGCACCGCGGTGACCTCGCCGTTGCACACGAGGACGTCTCCCGGCCACACCTGCTCCTGGAAGCGCGTGGTGAAACGGCGCACGTTCGCGGCGCCCAGCCATCCCGCGGCGAACGTCCCGAGCAGCGCGGCCTGAAACATGCCGATGGAGAAGACGCCGTCGAATCCGGCCTTGCGCGCTGCGGCGTCGTCGTGATGAAGCGGGTTGAAGTCACCGGACGCACCTGCGTAGCGGACGATGTCGGTGATGCTGATCGGTCCGAACGTCTGCTCCCGGGCCCTGTCGCCGACGACAGTCGTGCGCGTGAATTCTGTCGTGGTCATCAGGACCCCTCCTTCGGTGCGTGGGCGGTCTCGACCGCGGTCGAGCGCTGCTCCGCGACGAGCGTGCCGTCGGCGTCCCGGAATTCCGTGACGACCTTGACGAACGTCAGGCTGCCGCCGCGACGGCCTTCCTTCTCGAATCGGTCGGCGATCCGCGCGGTGGCGGTGAGAACCTGTCCGGCGCGAGGCGGTTCGCCGTGGAAGATGTACTCCTGCTCGGCGTGCAGGGTCCGCTGCGGATCGAGCCCGTGCACGGCAGCGGCCTTCGATTCGGCGGTCTGCCAGAAGAAGCCGGCTGTCGTGAGGAACGTCGGCGGGATCACGGGATCGGCGCCCTGGTAGGCCGGGTCGGTAGACATCGCGGCGCGCGCGAACTCACGAATCTTGCCGTGCTCGACCCGCACCTCGAATGCGGGAGCGGTGTTGTCGGTCATGTCATTCGCCCCGGTTCGCCTTGGCCTTTTCGGCGTGCTTACCGGAGACCTTGCTCTCGGCCTTCGCCGGCATGTGCTTGGTCGCCGCGGCGAGGCCCTCGACGGTCCACCGGGTGTCGCTCTCGACCTGGTCGACGACGGTCCAGCCCTGGTACAGGCCGACCTCGCCGCCCATCACCCGGAACGCGTGCCCGGTGAATTCGCACTTCGCGGAGGCGAGGAGCGCGACGAGCGGTGAGATGTTGGCCGGATGCCACGAATCGAAATCGCTGCCGATGGTTTCGGTCATCACCTGACCGAGCCCGGGGGTGGCCTCGGTGAGGCGCGTACGGGCAACGGGTGCAATGCAGTTGGCGCGCACGTGGTAGCGCTCGAGTTCCTTCGACGCGATCTGGGTCATCGCCGCGATGCCGGCCTTGGCGGCCCCGTAGTTGGTCTGGCCGGGATTGCCGTGCAGGCCGGATCCGGAGGAGGTGTTGATCAGGGACCGATCGGTCTCGACGCCCTTCTTCGCCTCTGCGCGCCAGTATTCTGCGGCATGCCGGGTCACCGCGAAGGTGCCCTTGAGGTGAACGTTGATCACGGAGTCGAACTCGTCCTCGCTCATGTTGACGAGCAGGCGGTCGCGCAGGATTCCGGCGTTGTTGACGAGGATGTGGAGGTCACCGAACGTGTCGATCGCGGTGGCGATCAGGCGACGAGCACCTTCCCAGTCGGTGACGCTGTCGCCGTTGGCGACGGCCTCGCCGCCGAGTGCTGTGATCTCGTCGACGACGGACTGGGCAGCAGAAACGTCCGAACCGCTGCCCTCGGCGCTGCCACCGAGATCGTTGACGACGACCTTGGCGCCCTCGGCGGCGAACAGCAGGGCGTGCTCACGTCCGAGCCCGCGACCGCCGCCGGTGATGACTGCTACTCGACCTTCCAAAGATCCCATGGGATGTTCGTTCCTCTCCTGTGCGGCCGCGTCGAAGTGCGCCAATGAATTTGGGCACGCGGCCTGGTGAATTGGTGAGCAGATCATCGCTCTTCCTTCACGGTACGAGAGAATGCGCCAAAGGTAAACGCCCGATCTACCTTGATCGGTGATAAGTTTCAGTTATGGAGCGTCGCCATCTGGCCCAGTTCGTCGCCGTCGTCGACTCCGAGAGCATCTCGGAGGCCGCACGCCGGCTGCACGTGAGTCAGCCGGCTGTCTCCCAGTCGATCCGGGAACTCGAAAAGGCCCTCGACACACCACTGTTCGTTCGCGGACGCCGACTGACGCTCACCCCCGCGGGGCGCGCCCTGGTCGGCCCTGCGCGGCAGACCTTGCGGTCGTTCGACAACGCCCGTGCGGCCGTCAAGAGCGTGGAGTCTCTGCACACAGGACGCCTGGACCTCGCGGTGGTGCACGGCCTGGCGGTCGACCCCCTCGCACCATTGCTCGTTCGGTTCCGCCGGCGCTATCCCGACGTGACCGTGCGTCTGCAACACGCGCCCTTCGGAGTCGAGGGATTCGAGACACTACGACGCGGCGAGGCGGAACTGCTCCTGACCGATCACCCCGGGCCGTTCCCGAAGCATTCGTCGATAGAGATCCCGGTCGCGGACCTCATGGTCGCGTTCTCCCCGAAGGCCACCGACCTCCCACCGGGCGACACCGTGGATCTCGCGGACCTCGTCCGGTTTCCGCTGATCATCGGCCTCCCGGAAAGGTCGGCGAGCCAACAGGCTTTCGTTGCGGAAGTGGCATCGGCTAACCTGCCGCTGCCGACTCTCGTGGTGGAGACGGAACACCGGGAGGTCATCCTGCCGCTCCTGCTCGAGGGCGTCGGCGCAGCGGTGCTGTCGGCACCCGAAGCCATGGCGGCGGCGAGCATGGGCGCTCAGGTCCGGCGCATCGACCTCCCACCGCTTCGTTCGTGCGTCCTCTACCACCGGCACGATCCGCTGTCGCCCGCAGCGAGCGCCTTCGTGTCACTGGTGCGGTCGTGAACGCACACAGCGGCCACCCCGGGGAGCCGTGAAGGCGCCGAGATGGCCGCAGTAGAGAATTCGATGCTCGTCAGCGCCCCTGAAAAGTCGGCGCTCGCCGTTCCTGCATAGCGGCGAGTGCCTCGCGTGCGTCTTCGCTCGTGGCGACGAGACCCATGTGGGACGAGATGAGATCGAGGCTGGTGCGCAGATCGCTGTTCACTCCGTGGTAGACACTGCGCTTGATCATGCGCGTGGCGAGGGGCGGGCCCGCGGCGAGTCGGGCCGCGAAAGCCTGCGCTTCCTTCAGCACCGTCTCGTCGTCGACGATCCTGGTGACGAGGCCGATCCGCAGCGCCTCGTCGGCGTTCACGAAATCGCCGGAGAGCAAGAGCTCCAACGCTTTCGCCACTCCGACGATGCGCGGGAGATAGTAGGCTCCGCCGTCGCCCGGCACGAGACCCAGCCGGATGTATCCCTCGCTCATTCGCGCACTCCGCGCCATGAACCGCATGTCGCACATGAGCGCCATGTCCATACCGGCGCCGACCGCGACGCCGTTGACCGCGGCGATGGTCGGCTTGTCGAACTCGTCCATGGCCAGGGCGACGCGATGAATGTGCTCGGTGAGTACCCGTTTGCCCACGAGCGGCGATTCGTCCATCCCGGCGATGACGCTCAGGTCTCCGCCTGCGCAGAACGCGTCACCGGCACCTGTCAGCACGAGTGCACCTACCGAACTGTCCCTACGCGCGCCGGCCACGAAGTCCGCCCACTCGTCGATCATGTCGAGGGTGAACGCATTCTTCGCCTCCGGCCGGTCGAGGGTAATCGTCGCGACGCCGTCGGCGATGTCGAAAGTAATGTCGTCCATTGCGGAGATCTCCTGGGTTGGAGCGAATACGACCGGCCGTCCGAACCGGCCGGAGAAGGGCGAATGCCTCTGCCTTCTGTAGAACCACGATAATCACTCCACGCGTATCAAGTCAATATACGTTAACTTAATTTCGACGAGTTCGACGCATTACGCGATAATATGCGGTCGGTGGTGACCGATCAATCCAGGCAATGAGGTGCACAGACGTTCACAATAAGGTGGGCGCCGACCCATTAGACTGAGCGCATGAACTTCCGCTACCGAGGGTGGGCTTGCGCATGGGGCCGATAGAGCCGCGGGCCGCGTCCACCACCACGCGGACCCGAGCCCCCCGCGTTCCCGCTGCTCAGCGCCGGGAAGAGATTCTGCGCACGGCAGCGCGCCTGTTTCAGCAATGGGGATACGGCGGTGTCGGCATCGACGACATCGGTGCCGAAATCGGGATCAGCGGTCCCGCCATCTACCGGCACTTCTCCGGCAAGGAAGCTCTGCTCGCCGAAATCGGGCTGCAATTCCTCGACAGCATGGTCGCCGTGTCGGAGGCGGCGATCGCCGACACGGGTTCCGATGCACCCATCTTGAGCCGCCTCGTCACCGCCGCGGTCGACCTCGCACTCGATCGGCCCGCCGAGCTGGCTGTGTGCCTCCGAAGTCTGTGGTACCTCAACGAGGATCGTCTCGCCGATATCGACAACCGCTGGCAGGCGTTGATCCACTCCTGGACTCCCGCCATCGCAGACATCCGGCCCGACCTCGGCGCGCCCGAATCCTCCATCTATGTGCGCGCGTCGTGCGGGCTGATCGTCGGAGCGAGCAGGGCAAAAGACAAGGTTCCCCATGCGCGCCTCGTCGAACTCGTGTCGACGATGGTGATGCAGTTGGTCGATGTCCGGCTGGCTCCCGCCGACATTGCCGAATTCGACGACTCGCCGGCAGTCGGCGGGTGGGAACGGTCGTCGCGGCGCGAGAAGATTCTCGGCACGGCAATCACGATGTTCCGGGAACGCGGCTTCAGAGGGGTGTCGATGGCAGACATCGCCGAGGCGATAGGAGTGACCGCGGGGGCGTCCTACCGGCACTTCGAAAGCAAGGAAGACATCCTCGCGACGGCGATCCACCGGGCATCCGAACGGGTGGTCCTCGGACTCAGCGACGCGTTGACGCCCGCCACGTCGGCGGAGGACGCGCTCGACCGGCTCCTGCGGTCCTACGTCACCATCTGCGTCGAAAATTCCGACCTGATCGCGGTGAGTCTGTCGGAGTTGCATCACGTCCCCGAAGCGATGGCCAAGCGTCAGGAACGAGTGCGCCTCTTCAACGAGGAGTGGACGCACTGCCTCGCCGTCACTCGAACAGAGTTGTCCCACCCCGAAGCAACGGCACTGGTCACCGCCATCACCGGGCTGGTCACCGAATCGGTCCGATCACGACGAGTCGGCCGGCGTCCCCGGCTTGGCGACGACCTGTACCAGCTCGCGCACGCGGTCCTGGCCGAGCCCGGTGCGCCAACCCACCCGACCGAAGTCATCTGACGACGCGCTCTCCACAGGACGCTGTATCCGGCGCAGCGAGCACGCCGTCTGCAACGAGCTTCCTCGCCTCGTCGGGGTCGAATCCCACAGCGGCCAGGGCTGCCTCGATGCTCGGTGCCGACGCTGCCTGAGGTTCCGGCGCGGAAGCGGGAGTGCCGCTGAAGCGAGGCGCGGGCATGGGCTGGACGATGCCGTCGTGTTCGGCGAGGGTGACACGCGCCGCCATGTGCGGGTGGCGGTGGGCCTCGCTCAGCGACAGCACCGGGGTGGTGCACGCCTCGGTGTCGGCGAAGGCCTGCTCCCATTCGGCCCGGGTTCGGGTGGCGAACAGCGCCGCGATGCGGGCGCCCTGTTCCTCCCACAGGGCGCGGTCGTGCTGGTCGGCGAACAGGGGGTCGTCTGCCAGCCCGAGGACCCGCAGAAACTCGCGATAGAACTGCGGCTCCACGCATCCCGCCGCCATGTGACGGCCGTCCTGACACCTGTAGGTCCGGTAGAACGGCGCGGCCCCGTCGAGCATGTTCGAGCCACGCTCGTCGCGCCAGAATCCGTCGGCCAGGAAGCCGTACGTCATGGCGAGGAGGAGCGACGTACCGTCGACCATCGCGGCGTCGACGACCTGTCCCTCGCCGGTCTTCTGGGCATTGGTGAGCGCACAGACGATGCCGTAAGCCAGCAGCATTCCGCCGCCACCGAAGTCGGACACCAGATTCAGCGGCGGGACGGGATCGCCGTCCTTGGGACCGATGGCGTGGAGGCCACCGGTGAGTGAGAGATAGTTGATGTCGTGCCCGGGCGCCGACGCCCACGGCCCGTCCTGCCCCCACCCGGTCATCCGGCCGTAGACGAGTGTGGGGTTGAGCGCGTGAAGATCTTTGGGACCGAGCCCGAGTCGCTCCGCGACGCCCGGCCGGAATCCCTCGACCACCGCGTCGCATCCCTGCGCGATCCTGCGCACGGCCTCGATCGACTCCGGATTCTTGAGGTCGACCTCGATCGTCACGCGGCCGCGGTTGAGGATCGGGTGCTTGTCCCAGCCCTTTCCTCGAACGAGGCGAATGACGGTTGCGCCCATGTCCGCCAGCATCATCGCGGCGAACGGGCCGGGGCCGATACCGCCGAGTTCGAGGACCCGCAATCCCGCCAAGGGACCCTTCTTGTATGTGTTCGTACTCATGTCACTCCGCCGTGTTCGTGGGTCTACAGATGGACCAGTTCCGGGACAGCGTTTCCAACGCCGCCGCCAGCGCCAGCGGCTGCTCGAGCATGATGTGATGGCCGGAGTCCGGTATCTCCAGTTCGATTGTGTCGTGACCCATCTCGTCTGCCAGCGCGCGGCTCATCTCGCGGCTGAGCATCCCGCGCTCGCCTCGGATGAGTGCGAGCGGACACGAGGGCGGAACGACCTCGCCGACGATCATCCCGCCGGCCATCGAAATCGTGGGATCGAATTGCCAGGTGAAACCCCCAGCGTCCGCGCGAATCGATCGGGAGCCGAGGTATTTCCGCACGTATGTCGGCAGCGGAGTGTCCTCCGGGTCCGGGCGGAAGCGCGCAACGATGGCGTCCTCGCTCTCGTACACCCGGAGCTTTCGGCGCATGCGGCGTTCCCGTTCGGCGTCGAAGACCGGGCGCACCGTCCGGGCCGGCGAGTCCACCACCACGGTGCCCGCGAGTTCGGAGCCGTAACGCCCCGCTGTCTCGAGCGCGACGAAACCACCGAGGCTGTGTCCGATCACGATCGGACGAGGCCCGACGACGCCGGCCACGGCCATCACCTCCTCGGCCCACCGCCGGCGGCTGTAGGACGACCGGTGGTCGCTGTGGCCGTGCCCGCTCAGGTCGAGTGCGGCGACGCGCCGGCCGTCACTCAGCAGCGGGGCGACATGATCCCACCACCGGGAATTCGCCGCGCCGCCGTGGACGAGGATCAGCGGATTCCCACCGGGTTTTCCCCACACCCGATACGAGATCCGCGCGCCGTCGACGTCGACACTTCCCAACTCCGGCTCGACGGCCGTGGCGCGGGTGAACCAGTCGGGCGCGGCATCGAGATCGTGCGAATGCGCGACGACGGTCATGACGTGTACGCGTCACGCAGCGTGCGCTTGAGGATCTTTCCCACCGGCGAGAGCGGCATCTGGTCGATGAACTCGACGGTCCGCGGCGCCTTGTATCGCGCAATACGCTCGCCGACATAGTCTCTCAGCTCTTCGGGAGTCACGCTCGCCCCCGGCACGAGGACCACGACCGCGTGCACGCGCTCTCCCC
>NZ_LTCZ01000177.1:0-8757 GCF_001583455.1 Rhodococcus sp. LB1
GTGGTGCGCCGGCGAAGTATGGCCGTCGAAGGCGGCGCACCACGAGAAGTGGTCACCGGAGACGTCCGCGTCGACCTCGATTCCCGCACCGTCACCGTGGCGGGCACAGAGGTGGACCTGACGTCGAAGGAGTTCTCCCTTCTCGAGATCCTGCTCGAGAACCCGGGGGCTGCGGTCAGCCGTCAGCAACTGATGGATCGGGTCTGGGGGGACGCGTTCGTGGCGGTTTCGCGTTCGCTCGACGTCCACATCGGCACTCTGCGGGCCAAACTGGACCGGCCCGGGCTGATCAGCACCATCCGTGGTTTCGGCTACCGGTGGGTGTGCTGACCTCAGGGTCGAATCGACATGCGCCGACGGTTACTGCTGATTCTCGCGNNCCCCTCGCGCTCGCGACCGCGGACTCGCGGACGCAGGCGTTCACACTCGGCCGCGAGGGAGACATCCAACGGTTCGCCGTCCTCGCCGAGGAGTACGTCAGGACCGGCGACCCCGCCAGGATCGCCGGCGAGGTCGAGGCGTACGACGACGTGTACGGCGAGGGCGTTCTGGTGGTCTCCACGCGTGGTGTGCCCACCCTCGGCGTGGGCCTCGACGGCGACGAACCCGGAATCGACGCCGCGATTCGCAGCGGACTGCGCAACGAGCGCGTGTCCACCGTCGACCGGCTGTTCCCGTGGAGCGACGACGAGGCCCTGTTCGTCAAGCCGGTGGGGTCGGGCGCCCAGGTGAACGGCACCATCGTGCTGCGTGCCTCGACCGCCGAGGCCCGCTCCGACATCCTCCGGCAATGGGCCGTGATCGCGGCCGGCGCCGTGCTGGCACTGGTCGCTTTCGGTGTCCTCGCGGTCGCCTTGAGCCGGTGGGTGTTGGGACCGCTCGCGAACCTGTCCAAGGGAATCGTGCAACTCATCCGCCGGATGCCCGACGCGAGGACGCCGACGAGTTCCGTGCCGCCGCGATCCGTGCTGCCGGCCACGGCCGCAGGCGGGCCGCCCGAGGTGCGTCGGCTCGCGCATTCGTTCGACGTGATGTCTTCGGCGGTGCTGCGGGCAGCGGACGCGCAACAGCGCCTGATCGCCGACACCGCCCACCAACTGCGGAACCCGCTCGCGGCATTGCAGTTTCGCCTCGACCTCCTCGACGACGGGATACCGGACAATGCGCGCGAGGATTATCACAGCGTGACCGAGGAGGCCAAACGCTTGCAGATCATTCTCGACAGCCTTCTCTCGCTCGCCTCGGCCGAGACGCCGCGCTTCGGGGGCGATCGGTCCGAGGCGGCCTGCGACGCACTGTCAGTGGTAGCCGACCGGGTCGACTTCTGGTCGGTGACGGCCCGCGAACGTGGTGCGCGTCTGGTTACCGTCGCGGCCCCCGACGTCGACCGTGTTCCGGTCGCGATCGCCGAGAACGATCTGTCCCAGGTGCTCGATGTGCTGATCGACAACGCCTCCCGGTACGCAGGCCCACACCCCACCATCGAAATCGGCGTGGCCGTGGAACCGTCGCACGATCACACTCCGGTGTGCGTGTGGGTGGCCGACGACGGTCCGGGAGTCCCGGAAGAGTTGCGCGGCAAGCTCACCGAGCGCTTCTTCCGGGCCAGCGACCAGGTCGGAACGGGTCTCGGCCTCTCCATCGTCGAGGTGGTCGCCGCAGCCTACGGCGGGCGTCTCGTCATCGACGAGGCCCCCGCGGGCGGACTGCGCGTACGCTTGTGGCTCGAACCGCACGTGGAGAAGCTGGACGATGATTAACCGGCGACAGTTCATCGGCGGTGTGGCCGCAGCGGTCGCACTGTCCGGGTGCGCCCGTACCCAGCCCTCGGGGACGTATGAGATCGCGTCGGGTGAGCGCGACGGATTCCAGTCCGAGTTCGCCGAGTTGCTTGCGGACGTCCCGCCCCCCTCGGGCGGGGACCTTCGGTTGACGGTGCGCTACACCACCGGTTCCCTGGAGAACCTCTCGCTGCTGGCGTCGGGTGAGGTACTCATCGGGCTGACCCTGGCCGACTCCGCTGTCGAGTCGGCCACCCCGATCGTGGCCATCGGCCGGGTGTACGAGAACTATCTCCAGTGCGCGGTGCCGGCCCGCTCACCCTTCCACACGATGAAAGATCTTCGGGGCCAGACGATCAGCCTCGGAGCCCCGGGTTCCGGAACCGCGCAGACCGGACTGCGGGTCCTCGAGGCGAGCGGACTGACCCTCGACGACGTGACGGTGCGACCGGTCTCACTCACCACCGTTCTGGATTCCCTGCGCGACGGCACGGTCGCCGCCGCACTGTGGGCCGGTGGCGTGCCCACCCCGGCGGCGATGCCGCGGCCCGGTCACGGTCCGGACGGCGGGATCCGGCTACTCGACCTGTCCGCCGAGTACGTCGAGATGCGCAAGAACTACGGGCCCATGTACGAACCGGTTTCGGTCCCTGCCCGGACATACGGTGACACTGCCGAGACCGCGACGGTGGGGGTTCCCAGCCTGCTCGTCGCCTCGCCGCAGCTGCCCGCCGCCGTGGCAGGTGCCCTCGTCGACCTTCTCATCGATCGAGCCCAGGACCTGATTCCCCCCGATACCGTCGGCGCGCAGTTCCTCGACGCCCGATCACTGATCCAGACAGCCGGCGTCCCTCGCCATCCGGGGGCTGTCGAGGCGTACCGCCGTCACCACGGTTAGAAGGCGGACGGGTACCGCCGGCAACCTCGAGTACGTGTAAACCTGGCCCTCACCCGATTGACTATGGCGCGTACATAGAGGCAAAATGGCCGTACATTTCGAGGAAGGCTGGCTCCATGGCATCGCAGACCGCCCTACCGCTCGCGGGGATCACCGTCGTAAGCATCGAACAAGCAGTTGCTGCACCCTTCGCGACCCGGCAACTGGCCGACCTCGGTGCCCGCGTCATCAAAGTGGAACGTCCCGACGCCGGCGACTTCGCCCGACGTTACGACGAGACCGTGCACGGCGAATCGAGCTACTTCGTCTGGCTCAACCGCTCCAAGGAGTCGCTGACCCTCGACCTGAAGTCCGACGAGGGCCGCGGCATCCTCGAAAAGCTCTTGTCCACAGCGGATGTCTTCGTACAGAACCTGGCTCCTGGCGCGGCAGCCCGAATGAACCTCGACGCCCAGTCGCTCCAGCAGCGGTACCCCACGCTGATTCCGTGCGACGTGTCCGGCTACGGCAACACCGGTCCCTGGTCCGATCGCAAAGCCTACGACATGCTCGTCCAGGGCGAATCCGGTCTGATGTCGCTGACCGGCCCCGACGAGTGCCCGTCCAAGGTCGGAGTGTCGATCGCCGACATCGCGGCCGGCATGTACGCCTACAGCGGGATCCTGTCCGCGCTGTACACGCGCGCAACCACCGGCACGGCCCGCGCGGTCGAGGTCGCTCTGTTCGAGGCGCTCGGCGAATGGATGGGATCTCCCGCCTACTACACCGAGTACGGTGGCCGGCAGCCGAGCCGGGTCGGAGCGGAACACGCGACGATCGCCCCGTACGGCCCGTTCCCCACCGCCGACGGCACGGTCCTGCTGTCGATCCAGAACGACCGCGAATGGTCCGCGTTCTGCTCGGAGGTCCTCGGCGACGAGTCGATCTCCACCGACCCGCGTTTCTGCCGTAACTCCGCGCGGGTGACGCACCGTGAGGAATGCAACGCTCTGATCTCCGAGCGGACGCGTCTGCTCAGCACCGACGACGCCCTCGCCCTGCTCGACAAGGTGTCGATCGCCAACGGCAGGCTGGGCACCGTAACGGACTTTCTGTCCCACCCGTCCCTGGCCGGCCGTGACCGTTGGCGTGAGGTGGCTACCCCGGGCGGCCCGGTTCGGGCGTTGCTGCCGCCCGCGAACCTCAGTGGTGTGGAACCTCGATTCGATCCGGTTCCGGCTCTGGGCGCGCACACGGATGCCATCCTGGGGGAGCTCGGCTATACCGACGGCGTGATCTCCGAGCTGCACGCGGCAGACACGGTCTGAGGGCCGGCAGTGCCCCGTGCAGTGGCGTCCGACGGAACGCGTATCGCGTACCAGGTCAGCGGCGGCGGACCGCCGCTGCTGCTGCTCGCCGGTCAGGCCAACAATCACCACTGGTGGGACCGCGTTCGCGCGGACTTCGACACGCACTTCCGCACCATCACGGTGGACTACCGCGGAACCGGAGCAAGCGACAAGCCCGAGACCGAGTACAGCACAGTACTGTTCGCCGCCGATGCGATCTGCGTGCTGGACTCCCTCGGCATCGAGAGGGCGCACGTCTACGGCACCTCCATGGGAGGCCGGGTGGCGCAATGGGTCGCCGCGCGCCACCCGGAGCGTGTCCACACACTGATCCTCGGCTGCACCTCGCCCGGCGGAACGCACGCGGTGGAGCGCAGCCGGGAGGTGCGCGCGAGCCTGGCGCAACCCGATCCCGACCGGTCATGCCGCGCCCTGTTGGAGTTGATGTACACACAGGATTGGATCGGTCGAAATCCCGGTCCCTACAACACCCTCGGTGATCCGGACATGCCCGCGCACGCCAAGCTCGCCCACCTGCGGGCCAGCAACGGCCACGACGCGTGGGATGCGCTGCCGTCGATCAGTGCACCGACCCTCGTCCTGCACGGGACCGAGGACCTTCTGTCCCCGGTCGACAACGCTCCCCTGCTCGCCGAGCGGATCCCGAATGCCCGCGTGCGGTTGCTCCCCGGCGCACGGCACGCGTACTTCGAAGAAGATCGCACTGTCGCGGGCGCCGCGGCGATCAGCTTCCTCTTCGCACCGTGAGAATTCGCTCACGAGTGGGGTTGAGGCGCACTAGTCACCGGATCCGGGCATGACGATACCGACCTTCGCGGCACCGTGGCCGTGGTCGCGGGCGGCGGCGAGTGCGGCGGGAGTGTCCTCGAGGTCGAACATCTTCTCGAGGCAGTGGTCGACCTCGATCGTCCCGGTATCGATGGCCTCGACTGCCGCCCGGAACGACAGCAGCCCGGCCTCGGACTGCGTACCGTTGACCCACTCCATGGTCAGGGATTTGCGGAATGAACGCTCCACGGGGAACGGCGCGTTGCCCTTCGATTCGGGGTAACCGAAGAATCCGACAGTCCCGCGAATACGCGCGGCTTCGACCGCGGCGGCACGGGCGAGGTCGTAACCCGCGGCCTCGATCACCAAGTCCGCACCGACGCCGCCGGTCGCGTCGAGTACGACGTCGGAGATCGACTCGACCGGTTCGAGGACGGTCCGTGCCGCGCCGAGCCGTTCAGCGATGGCGAGGCGGTCCTTGTCCAGGTCGGCGACGGTGACCTCGACGCCCCGAGTGATCAAGTGCTGCAGGTAGAAAAGACCCGAGGAGCCGGCGCCGATGACCGCCGCGGTCTGGGGCATACGCTCGACCGGGGTGTCGGCGGGCAGAAACTTCTTCATTCCGAAGAGAGTGGTGCCGAGTTGCTGTGCGAGCAGCATGCGCCGTAGGTCGACGCCGTCTTGCAACACGATCACATGGCGGGCGTCGACGGCCTGGTACTCGGCGAAACAACCACCGCGCTGACCGTGGGGAACGGTCAGCACTGGCCGTCCGACCTCGACATTCGAATTCTCGCTCCTAACAACGATTCCCACTCCCTCGTGACCCGGATAGCCAGGTCTTCCGAGAAGCTCGGGGTTGTGGAATCCGTCGAAGACGATATGGACGTCGGAGCCGCAGATCGAGGCGTATCGCATTTCCACGAGCACTTGGTTCGGCTCCGGGACCGGCCGGGAGAAGTCGCGAACTTCGACGACGCCGGGTGTGGTCACGCATGCTGCACGCATTCATGCCTCGCTTGGGTGAGTCGGTGGGGGAAGCCGGAGGACGCGGCGGATAGTCCCTCGGCGCGCCTTCCTGGATGGCGGTCACGGTATCGCACGCAGTCGGCGGCGACAAGAGGAATCACCCTCGGTTCCGGGGACGAGCGGCGAGTCGAACCAGGTGCAGCACAGTCGCTTCGACTCAATCGGGTTGCCATGTCCGCTCGTCATCACTCCATCAGAATTTGGCATTATCGCGCTTGGTCCATCAGGTAGCAGAATCACCTGAGTCACTACAACGAAGTGAGATCCAGATAACTATTTCGAGGCGAAGTAACGCAGGCTACGAGGGGTGTGGTGCATCCCAGCGGCGCCGAAACCCTCAGTACCTGAGGCGGGTTCGTGACGGACCGGACCGTCGATCGGTGAAGCCCGCAGCCATTGCAGGATCCATTCCCACCACAAGGAGTCGCCATGACCCCCTCTACACCGCCGCAAGCTCACAGAACCGATGATCGATCAGAGGAGCCGCCTCGCTCGCGCAGTCACTACGTCAAGTCGGTGCTGGTCGGTTCCATCGGCAACATGATCGAATGGTTCGACTGGTTCGTGTATTCGACTTTCGCAATCTATTTTGCCGGACAATTCTTTCCGAGCGACGACCGCACCGCGCAGCTCCTGAACACGGCGGCCATCTTCGCCGTCGGATTCCTGGCGAGGCCTCTCGGCGGCTGGTTGCTCGGGCGTCTGTCGGACCGCAACGGCCGTAAAGCCGGCCTGACGGTGTCCGTCGGAATGATGTCTGCGAGCGCCTTGATGATCGCTCTCGCGCCGAACTACGAGACGGCCGGCAATCTGGGAGCGTGCCTGTTGGTCACCGCGCGCATCCTGCAGGGACTGTCGGTCGGTGGTGAGTATGCCGCGTCGGCAGCGTATCTGACCGAGGTATCCAAGAAGGGCTGGCGGGGTCTGGGGGCGAGTTTCCAATACATCTCCGTCACCCTGGGGCAGCTCGCCGGCCTGCTGGTCCTCATCGTCTTGCAGTTCTCCTTGTCCGACGAACAGCTGACGTCGTGGGGTTGGAGAGTGCCGTTCGCGATGGGTGCCATCGGTGCCGTCGCGGTCTTCTACCTGCGGCGCGGAATGCACGAGACGACGGCCTACTCGGTTGCCGAAACGGTCGATACCGAAGATCGCCGGGGAACACTGGCCGAGGTATGGCGCAACCGGCGCGCCGCCGTCGTCGTCTTCACCCTGACCCTCGGTGGCACCGTCGCCTACTACACCTACACCACCTACCTGACCAGCTACTTCGTGAACAGCGTCGGCCTCGAGAAGTCGCAGGCCTCGACGATCAGCTTCATCGGACTGCTCGTCTTCCTGGTCCTCTTGCCGATCGGTGGATACGTCTCCGACCGCATCGGCCGGCGGCCCGTCCTCATCTTCTTCGGCATCGGCACCACGACCGGAACGTATCCGATCCTGCAGGGAATGCAGAACAATCCCACGTGGCTCACCTGCCTGGTGCCCACCGTCCTCGGCCTGGTGTTCGTGGTGGGGTACTCGTCGGTCAACGCGGTGGTCAAGGCCGAACTGTTCCCCACCGGGGTACGAACGGTCGGTGTTGCCATCCCGTACAGCATCGCCACCGCCGTGTTCGGGGGCACTGCCCCATACATCGCTCTGGCGTTCCGCGACGCGGGCCGGGAGAGTTGGTTCTTCATCTACGTCTCGATCTGCGCGGCCATCTCACTGATCACCTACGTGTTCATGCGTGAGACCAAGGACGTCAACCTCATCGCCGCGACGGCAGCCCCGGGACCGACCGACCGCGCGCAGCACTCGGCCTCGAAGGGGACACCGATCACCACCGTCCAGGGTTGAGAAATTGGTATTCTCTGTTGTGATCGATGCCGCTCCTGCATATCGCCTGCTGATGGTGCGGGCCGGCGGGTAGTTCGGGAAGGTGGGTCGTCCGGTGGACGTCAAGCAGTTGACTGCACTCGTTGCAGTGGCGGACGCCGGGAGCGTGACCCGCGCAGCCGAACTACTCCACTTGGTTCAGCCGGCGGTGACACGCCAAATTCACACGCTCGAACAGGAACTGGGTGTCCCGCTGTTCGAACGTAGCCGTGCGGGAATGGAATTGACGGAGTCCGGCCGGCTCATGCTCGAGCGCGCCCGGAGGGTGCTGTCCGAACTCGAGCGTGCCCGGGCCGAGATCCGACCGAATCCAGGGGTGCTGCAAGGGATCGTGACGGTCGGACTTCTGTCCTCCACCTCCGAACTGCTCGCCGAACGACTCGTCGCGGCCGTATTGCAGGAGCATCCCGCCGTCCGGCTGCGAATAGTGTCCGGCTACGCCGGACACGTGCGGCAGTGGCTCGATGCCGGTGACATCGACCTCGGCCTGCTCTACAACCTGAAATCCACGTCGTCGCTCAACGTGCGGGCACTGCTCGCCGAAAACCTGTGGGCGGTTGCCCCGCCCGACGGCGGGCTCGACACCGGCCGACCGGTCACCCTCGACGAAGTCGCGAGTCACCCGGTCGTGATGCCCAGTGCGCCCCACGGAATTCGGACATTGGTAGCGGAGGCGTGCGCGAGACTCGACATCGTCCTGAACATTGTCGTCGAGACCAACGAAGTGAGCATCCAGAAGCGGCTCGTGCGAGCTGGTCACGGCTGGACGATCCTGCCGGGCATCGCCGTTGCCGGTGATGTCGCCAGCGGTCTGCTCAGTGCGGCGCCGCTCCATTCCCCGGCGGTCGAGCGCACCGTCGCGCTAGCGTTACCGAGCGCCCCGCGGATCCCGCCTGCCGTCCGCGCGGTGGCTGATCTGCTGGTCCGCCAGATGCGTGAAGCCGTCGAGCGCGGTGAGTGGCCGTCCGCCCGTTGGAAGCCGGACGACTAGTCGCGCGCGGATCAGAGACCTCCGCGTGCCACCAGCTGGCCGGCGATGACGTTGCGCTGGATC
>NZ_LTCZ01000178.1:0-13272 GCF_001583455.1 Rhodococcus sp. LB1
GTATTCGTGCTGCATCCACAGCAGGCGGTTCACGATCGCACCATGGGTGACGGCGACCCCCTTGGGCCGGCCCGTCGACCCGGACGTGAAGATCACGTACGCCGTGTTCGCCGGGGACAGCGGCCACAGCCGGTCTGCATCGGTGACGGGCGAGCTGTCGAAGCCGGAGACGTCCTCGGACGCGACGTCGATGACGGGGACCGATCCGCCGCCGGCGAGTCCGGCGCCGCTCACCAGCACACATGCCGGCTGTGCGGTGTCGAGGACATGCGCGGTGCGCTCGGCCGGATGGTCCGGATCCACCGGCAGGTAGGCGCCACCGGCCTTCACGACGGCGTAGATCGCGGCGAGCAGATCGATCGACCGGCGCATCGCGACCGCCACCACCGACTCGGGGCCGACGCCCTGCTCGATCAGCCGGCGTGCCAGCCTGTTCACGCGGGCGTCGAAGTCGGCGTACGTCAACTCGTCCCGGTCGAAGACCACCGCGATCCGGTCGGGGTCCGCCGCGACCGTCGTGTCGAACAGCGACGCCAGCGTCCCGGCGAGCACGTCGTGCGATGTCGCGTTGGTACCGGCGATCTGCTTCCGTTCGCCGTCGCCGAGGACGTCGATGTCGCCGACCGCGGTGTCCGGACTGTCGGTGGCCGCGCGCAGAATCTGCAGGAACCGCTGTCCGAACACGTGCATGGACGGCTCGTCGAACAGGTCGGATGCGTACGTGAGGCGGGCCGCGATCCCGTCCGGACTTCCCTCCGAGTCGAACTGCTCCATCAGGGTGAGCTGCAGGTCGAACTTGGCGATGTCGACATCGAAGTCGACGCCGCTCACCGACAGGTCACCCAGTCGAAGGGTCGTCTGGTCGAGGTTCTGGAACGTGAGCATCACCTGGAACAGGGGATGCCGCCCGGTGGACCGCGACGGATTGACCACCTCCACGAGGCGCTCGAACGGAACGTCCGCGTGGGAGAAGGCGGCGAGATCGGTCTCGCGCACGTCGGCGACCAGTTCGGCGAAGGTTTTGCCTCCGTCGACCTGGTGCCGCAGGACCAGCGTGTTGACGAACATGCCGATCAGGTCGTCGAGTTCGCGTTCGCCACGTCCCGCGACGGGGGTGCCGATGGCGATGTCCCCGGTGCCGGAGAGTCTGCTCAGCAGCACCGCGAGCGCCGAGTGCACGAGCATGAACAGGGACGCGTTCGCGTCCCGCGCCGCAGCCAGGAGTGTGCCGTGCAGGTCGGCCGGCACGGCGAAGTCGACGGTGCCGCCCCGGTACGACGCCACCGCGGGACGCGGGCGGTCGGCGGGAAGGTCCAGCTGATCCGGTGCGCCCGCGAGGGTGCGCGTCCAGAACGCGAGTTGCCGTGCCGAAACCGATTCGGGATCGGTCTCGTCGCCGAGAAGCGCCCGCTGCCACAGTGCGTAGTCGGCGTACTGCACCGGCAACGGCGCCCAGTCCGGCGTCGTGCCCGCCGACCGCGCCGCGTACGCCGTCATCACGTCGCGCACCATCGGCGCCATCGACCAGCCGTCGCCGGAGATGTGGTGGACCACCAGGGCGAGAACGTGCTCCGTCGGGGACATGCGGAAGATCCGCACCCGCACCGGAACCTCCGTGGTGACGTCGAATCCGGTGGTCACCAGGGCGGCGATCAGCGCGGGCAGCGCGGCCTCGTCCGTCGCGACGACGGACAGTTCGCCCCCCTCCCGGTCGGTGGGCAGGATCACCTGGTGCGGGCCTTCCGCGGAGTCCGGGTACACCGTCCGCAGTGACTCGTGTCTGCGGACGACGTCGGCGACCGCGTGCTGCAGTGCGTCGACGTCCAGCGCGCCCGACAGCCGGACCGCCGCGGGAATGTTGTGCACCGCCGAGTTCGGGTCGAACCTGTTGAGGAACCACATCCGGTGTTGCGCCGACGACAGCGGAATCCGTTCGGGACGCACGGCCGGCGTCAGCGTCGGGCGGGCGGGTACTGTCGCGTCGATCGAATCCAGCAGTGCCGCAAGGGCGGCGACCGTGGGAGCCTCGAACAGGCTTCGAATCTCCACGCGGCGCCCGAGTCGTTCGGACAGCCGGGCGACCACCCGGGTGGCGACGAGGGAGTTGCCACCGAGGTCGAAGAAGTTCGCGGCGGTACCGACCTGTTCGACGCCGAGCACGTCGGCGAACACGGCGGCCACCGATTCCTCCGTGGGTGTCGCGGGAGCGCGGTATTCGACTGTTGCCGAGGCGAAGTCGGGCACGGGAAGGCCCTTGCGGTCGAGTTTGCCGTTCGAGGTCAGGGGCAGTTGCGCGAGCACGACGAGGGCGGCGGGCACCATGTAGCTCGGCACCAGGGCGCCGACCTCGGCCAGAACCGCGGCGGAGTCGACGGTGGCGCCGTCCTCGGGGACCACGTACGCGACCAGGGCGGTCCCGGTGTGCGGGTGCTGGTGGGCGACGACGACGGCCTGGCCCACCCCCGTGCTCGACATCAGTGCGGACTCGATCTCGCCGAGTTCGATGCGGAACCCGCGGACCTTCACCTGGAAGTCGGAGCGCTCGAGGTATTCGAGGGTCGCCCTCGCGTCCCGGACGCGCCAGCGCACCACGTCACCGGTGCGGTAGAGCCGTGAACCGGGTGCGCCGAAGGGGTTGGCCACGAAGCGCTCGGCGGTCAGATCGGCGCGGGCGACGTAGCCGCGCGCCAGCTGGTCGCCGGCCAGGTACAGCTCACCCGCCACCCCGACGGGGACCGGGTTCAGGCGGGCATCCAGCACGAACACGTGCGTGTTCCACTCGGGTCGGCCGATGGGAACGGTGTCGACGTCGGTGGCGGTGTGTGTCCAGGCGGTCACGGACACGGCGGCCTCGGTGGGCCCGTACAGGTTGTGCAGCGAGACGGTCCCGAACCGGCGACGGAAGCGTGCCGCGGTGTCGGCGGGCAACGCCTCGCCGATGCACAGCACCCGCCGCAGGGCCGGCTGCTGCCCCGCACCCGGGGTCGCCAGGAAGGCCTCCAGTAGGGACGGCACGAAATGTGCTGTCGTGACGCGCTGCTGACGCATCAGGTCCGCCAGGTAGGCCAGGTCGCGGTGACCGTCCGGGCGGGCGATGACGAGTCGGGCGCCCGAGGTCAGCGGCCAGAACAGTTCCCACACCGACAGGTCGAAGGTGACGGGGGTCTTCTGCACGACGGCGTCGGTGGCGTCGAGCGGGTATTCGTGCTGCTTCCAGCGGAGTTGATTCGCGATGGCGGCGTGCGTCACGGCGACACCCTTGGGTCGGCCGGTGGACCCGGACGTGAAGATCAGGTACGCCGTGTTCTCCGGCCGCAGCGGGGCGAGGCGATGCGCATCGGTCACCGGTTGATGTGGTGAGGCGGTGAGGTCGAGGGTGTCGATCTCGATGACCGGGACGGGCTCGGCGGCGAACCCGTCCGAGGATGTGGTGAGGATGCACACCGGGCGGGCGGTCTCGAGCACGTAGGCGCGCCGGTCGGCCGGATGGGTGAGATCGATCGGCAGGTACGCGCCGCCGGCCCGCAGCACCGCGTACATCCCGACCAGCAGTTCGATCGACCGGTTCATCGCCAGTCCCACCACGGATTCCGGCCCCACTCCGCGATCGATCAGCCGGTGGGCGAGCGCGTCGACACGGCGGTCGAACTCTGCGTACGTCAGTTCGGTGCCCTCGAAGAACACGGCGGCCTCGTCGGGTGTGCGCGCCACCTGGGCGGAGAACAGTTCGGCGAGCGTCGTCGGCGGCAGATCGACGCCGGTGTCGTTGAATTCGGCGAGCACCGACTGCCGTTCGGGACCGTCGAGCAGGTCGATGGCGCCGACCACCACGTCCGGATCCTGTACGACCGACTCGAGGACGCGGGTGAAGCGTTCCGCGAATGCCCGCACGGTCGATTCGTCGAAGAGGTCGGTGGCGTAGGTGAACTGAGCCTCGATCACATCGGGGGACCCGTCGGCGTCATGCTTCTCCGACAGTGTCAGGTGCAGATCGAAGTTGGAGATCGTGTTCGGCACGTCGAGTCCCTCGACGTGCAGCCCGGGAAGTTCGAGTGTGGTGGTGGCGAGGTTCTGGAACGAGAACGCGACCTGGAACAGCGGGTGGTGCGCGCGGGACCGGGCCGGGTTCAGCACGTCGACGAGGCGCTCGAACGGAATGTCGGAGTGCGCGAACGCACTCAGATCGGTAGAGCGTGCGTCGGCGAGGCTGTCCGCGAACGAACTGGAGAGGTCCACGTGGGTGCGCAGTACCAGGGTGTTCACGAACATGCCGACGAGTTCGTCGAGGGATTCCTCACCGCGGCCGGCGATGGGTGCGCCGACGGCGATGTCGGACTCGTTGCTCAGTCGGGCGAGCAGTACCGCGAGCGCGGTGTGCATCACCATGAACAGGGAGGTGTTCCGGCCGCGCGCGAGCGCCAGCAGGGCGCGGTGGGTGCCGGCGTCGATGGTGAACGGCACGTGCGCCCCCCGGTGCGACGCGACCGCGGGGCGGGGACGGTCCGTCGGCAGGGACAGCCGATCCGGCAGACCCTCCAGCGTGCGGGTCCAGTAGGCGATCTGAGCGGCGGCGACCGATTCGGGATCGGCCTCGTCGCCGAGGAGTTCCCGCTGCCACAGGCTGTAGTCGGCGTACTGCACCGGCAGCGGCGTCCAGCGGGGAACGTGTCCCTCGGCGCGGGCGGTGTAGGCGAGCATGACGTCGCGGGCCAGCGGGGCGAGCGACCAGCCGTCGCCCGAGATGTGGTGGGCGACCATCACGAGCACGTAGTCGTCGGGGCCGACGCGGTACATCCGCGCCCGCAGGGGCACATCCGCGGTCACGTCGAAGCCCGTCGTGACGAGTGCGAGCACCCGCTCGAGGACGTCGTCAGGGTGCGCCGCCACCGGCGTCAGGTCGGGCACCGCGTCCCCGGCGGGAACGATCACCTGGTGCGGGCCGTCAGCGGAGTCGGGATAGACGGTGCGCAGCGCCTCGTGCCGCCCGACGAGATCGGCGATCGCGATCTGCATGGCACGCAGGTCCACCTCGCCCGACAGCCGCAGCGCGACCGGCAGGTTATAGGCGGGCGATGCGGTGTCGAACTGGTTGATGAACCACATCCGTTGCTGGGCGAGCGACAGCGGAATGTGTTCGGGCCGGGGCCTCGCCGTCAGCGCGGGGCGTCGCACACCGTGGGTGGTGGTCTCGGTAATGCGTGCCGCGAGCGCGGCGACGGTCGGCGACTCGAACACTTCACGGACCCCGACGTGGACGTCGAGTGCAGCGTTGATCCGCGACACCACCTGGGTGGCGAGCAGCGAGTTGCCGCCGAGATCGAAGAAGCTGTCGTGGATGCCGATCTCGGGCAACGCGAGGATGTCCGCGAAGATGCCGGCGACGATCACCTCCATCGGGTTCCGCGGTGCCTCGAATGTGGTGGCCGCGGCGGCGAAGATCGGCTCGGGCAGCGCAGCCCGGTCGAGCTTGCCCGCCGGGGTGAGTGGCAGGGCGTCGAGGAGGGTGACGGAGGCGGGAACCATGTAGGCGGGCAGGGTGCGCCCGACGAAATTCGCGACCTCGACCCGGTCCACGTCCTCACCGGTGAACGGCAGCACGTACGCGACGAGGGAGGTCTCCCCGTTCGGGTGCTCGTATCCGATCGTGGTGGCGTACTCGATCTGCGGGTGTGCGGTGAGCGCGGCGTCGATCTCGCCGAGTTCGATCCGGAATCCGCGGATCTTCACCTGGTGGTCGGTGCGGCCGACGAAATCGAGGACGCGGTTCTCCCGCCACCGGACGAGATCGCCGGTGCGGTACATCAGGTCGCCGGGCTCGCCGTACGGGTCGGCGACGAACCGTTCGGCAGTCAGTCCCGGCCGTCCGAGGTAGCCGCGGGCGAGGCTCGGGCCTCCGACGTACAGTTCGCCCGGCACACCCACCGGCACGGGACGCAGCCGGCCGTCCAGCACGAGTGCCCGCACTCCGCGGCTCGGGCCGCCGATGGTGACCGGTTCGCCGGCGCGGAGGGGTTCGGTGATGGACGACATGATCGTCGCCTCGCTGGGGCCGTACGCGTTGACCATGCGACGCCCGGGCGCCCAGCGGGCGACCAGTTCCGGCGGGCACACGTCACCGGCGACCACGACCACGGCGAGGTCGTCGAGCCCGTGATGATCCACCGACGCCAGCGCCGCCGGAGTGGAGAACGCATGGGTGACGTGCTCGGCAGCGAGCAGTTCCGCGAGTTCCGATCCGCCGAAGATCGTGGGCGGGGCGATGACCATCGTGGCTCCCGCGCCGAGTGCCATCAGCATCTCGAACACCGAGGCGTCGAAGCTCGGGGACGCGAAATGCAGTGTCCGCGAACGGGAGGTGATCCCGAGGAGCTCACGCTCGTCGGTCACCAGGTTCATCAGACCGCGATGTGTGATCGCGACCCCCTTGGGCCGGCCGGTGGACCCCGACGTGTAGATGACGTAGGCCACCTGGTCGGACAGGATCGGCCGCATGCGGTCGCGGTTGGTGACCGGCAACCGGGATTCGTGGGTGCAGCGCACCTCGAGCGCCGGGTCGTCGAGGAACATCCACCGGATCGAGTCCGGGAGGAGAGCCTGTTTCGCGGACACGGTGATCCCGACCATCGCCCCGGAGTCCTGCACCATGTGCAGGATGCGGTCTGCGGGATAGCCGGGGTCGACGGGCACGAACGCGGCACCGGTCTTGGCCACCGCCCAGACGGCCACCACGGATTCGAACGACCGCGGCAGCGCCAGCGCGACCCGGGTTTCGGGTCCCACTCCCCTGTCGACGAGCAACCGGGCCAGCTGGTTCGACTGTTCGTCGAGGTCCCGGTACGTGAGGCTCTCACCCTCGAAGACGACGGCGGGTCCGTCGGGTGCCGCGGCGACGGCGTCGGCGAGGATCTCGGGCAGGATCTGCACCGGTCGCGCGTCGGCGCCGCGCACCGGGGTGAGCGCCGCGTATTCCTCGTCGCCGAGGAGCGGGATGTCACCGATCGGCCGCTGCGGGTCGGCGACGACCGCCTCGAAGATCCGCCGCAGCCGGGTCGCGTACCCGGCGGCGGTGCTCTCGTCGAAAATGTCTGTCGCGTAGACGAGTTCGGCGTCGATTCCGGCAGCCTCGGCCGCGTCGTCGAGCCGCTCGGTGAGCGTGAAGTGCAGGTCGAACTTCGCGATGCTCGCGTCGAGGGTGAGCGGTTCCACCGACAGCCCGTCCAGTTCGAGGCCGTCGGCAGAGACCGCCTGCACGCCGAGAGCCACCTGGAACAGCGGGTGGTGCGAGGTGGAGCGGACCGGGCTCAGAACCTCCACCAGCCGCTCGAACGGCAGGTCCGCGTGGGCGAACGCCTCGAGGTCGACGTCCCGGGCCTGCTCGAGCAGCGACACGAACGACGCTCCCGGGTCCAGCGTCGTGCGCAATACGAGGGTGTTCACGAACATGCCGATGATGTCGTCGAGTTCCACCCGGCCGCGGCCGGCAATCGCTGTGCCGACGGCGATGTCGGAGGTGGTGCTGAGCCGGCCCAGCAGGACGCTGAGCGCGGCGTGGGCGACCATGAAGATGCTGGCGCCGTGCGTGCGTGCCAGCTCGGCCAGGGCCCGGTGCGTGTCGGCGTCCAGGGTGAAACGCGTTGCCGCACCCCGATGCGACGGAACGGCCGGCCTACCCCGGTCGCCCGGCAGATACAGCTGGTCCGGGACACCGGCGAGTGTCCGGGTCCAATATTCGAGCTGCGCGGCGGCGAGGCTGTCCGGTTCGGACTCGGCACCGAGCACCTCCCGCTGCCACAGCGCGTAGTCGGCGTACTGCACCGGCAGCGGCGCCCAGGTGGGCGCCTGGCCGGCCGCGCGGCTCGCGTACGCGATCATCACGTCCCGGATCAACGGTTCCATGGACACGCCGTCGGCGGAGATGTGATGGACGACGAGAGCGAGCACGTGCTCGGTGTCGCCGAGCGAGTACACCTTCACCCGCAGCGGCACGGCCTGGGAGACGTCGAAGCCGGTCAGCAGGAACTGCTCGAGATCCGCGCGCAGCCCGGTCTCGTTCACGCGGACCGGTGCGACGTCGGGGGTGAACTCTCCTGGTTCGAGGATCACCTGGTGCGGTCCGCCCCGGGAATCGGGGAAGACGGTCCGCAGCGATTCGTGCCGGGTGATCAGATCGTCGATCGCCGCGGCCAGCGCCGCAGTATCCAGCGGTCCGGTGAGCCGGACCGCGGCGGGCAGGTTGTATGCGGGCGAGGACGTTTCGAACTGGTTGAGGAACCACATCCGCTGCTGCGCGAGTGACAGGGGGATCCGGTCGGGGCGGACCGCCGCGGTCAGGGGTGCGATCGCGGTGGACGGACCGTGCCCGTCGAGTCGCCGGGCCAGGGCCGCGACGGTGGGGGCGTCGAACACGTCGCGGATGGCGATGCGTGTCCCCGTCGCGACCCCGATGCGGGTGCTGAGTTTGGTGGCCGACAGGGAGTTGCCGCCGAGTTCGAAGAAGTTGTCGTCGACACCGACCCGGGGGACGCCGAGGAGTTCGGCGAAGATCCCGGCGACAATGCGTTCCGACTCGGTGCGCGGCGCCGTGTACTCCGCCTTCACACTGAACACCGGTGCAGGCAACGCCTTCTGGTCGACCTTGCCGTTCGGTGTCAGCGGCAGTTCCGCCAGCGTGATCAGCAGCGACGGAATCATGTAGGAAGGCAGGCTGCCCGCCGCGTCGGCGAGAACGGCGTCCCGGTCCAGTGTGAATCCGCGGCGCGGTACGACGTACCCGACGAGGTGATCGCCGGTGTGCGGGTCCGAATGCGGGACGACGATCGCCTGGTCCACGTCTTCGTGCCGAAGCAGTGCCGACACGATTTCGCCGAGTTCGATGCGGTGGCCGCGGATTTTGACTTGGAGGTCGCGGCGGCCGAGGTATTCGAGGGTGCCGTCGGGGTGCCAGCGGACGAGGTCGCCGGTGCGGTACAGCCGCGCGCCCGACGTGGAGAAGGGGTCGGCGACGAACCGTTCGGCGGTGAGGTCGGGGCGGCCCAGGTATCCGCGGGCGAGCTGGACTCCACCGAGGTACAGCTCTCCCGCGACACCGGCCGGAACCGGATGCAGGCGGCCGTCGAGGACGAGGGTGCGGGTGTTCCAGACGGGCAGACCGATCGGGACGGTGTCGGAGTTGTCGGACCGCGCCGCGAAGAAGGTGGTGGTCACCGCCGCCTCGGTAGGCCCGTACGTGTTGTCGATCTCCGCGGGATGGGACGCCCGGAAGTCGTCGATCGTCTCCGGCGACACGGCTTCGCCGCCGACCAGCACGTGTCGCAGCGCCGGCAGATCGTCGAGGCCTGGGCCGGACGTCAGGGCCGCCAGCATCGCCGGCACGAAGTGCACGATGGTGACGCCGTGTGCGCGGAGGACGCCCGAGAGGTACTCGGGGTCGCGGTGCCCGTCGGGTTCGGCGACGACGAGCCGAGCGCCGGAGACGAGCGGCGCGAAACATTCCCACACCGACACGTCGAACGTCACCGGTGTCTTGAACAGCATCGTGTCGGCGGTGCTCAGCGCGTACTGCGCACGCAGCCACTCGAGTTGCGCCGCGATCGCCGCGTGCGTGACGGCGACCCCCTTGGGCCGCCCCGTGGAACCGGACGTGAAGAGGACGTACGCCGTGTTGTCCGGGCGCAGCGGTGCAATCCGTTCGTCGGCGCGGATCGGCTCCCCGCCGAACTCTGCCGGGTCCGGGTCTGCGGGCACGACCGCCCGCACCCCGTAGCGTGTCGTCCCGGTCCGTGGGAGCAGGTCGCTGCTCGTGAGCACCAGGGATGCGCCGGACTGTTCGACGATGTCGCTGTTGCGCTGTTCGGGTTGACCGGGATCGAGTGGGGTGTAGGTGCCACCTGCCTTCACCACGGCGTGGACGGCGACGAGCAGGTCGAGCGAACGCGGGATCTCCACCGCCACGACGACGTCGGGGCCGACACCGTCGCCGATGAGGTTGCGCGCGAGGCGGTTTGCCCGCGCATCGAACTCGGCGTACGTCAGCGCCTCGTCGCGCCAGAGCACCGCGGGGGCGTCCGGTGTCGTCCGTGCCTGTTCGTCGAGGAGACCGGCGAGGGTGGGCTGCGCCGTGTCCCGTGTCGCGCCGTGTGACAGTGCGAGCAGACGCAGCCGGGCATCGTCGCCGAGCAGGTCGAGGTCGCCGACCGTGGTTCGGGGATCGCGGGTCAGTCCGGTCAGGACCCGGAGGAACGACTCACCGATCCGCAGCGCGGTGTCCTCGTCGAAAAGGTCCTTGGCGTAGCCGAGTTCGAGATCGAGACCGGTCGGGTTCCCTTCCTCGTCGTGGCGTTCGCCGAGCACGAAGTTGAGGTCGAACTTGGCGATCGGCGATTCGATCTCGAGAGCGGATACGTCCAGTCCCGGCAGTTCGAGTGTGGGGGTCTGCAGGTTCTGCAGTGCGAGCGCCACCTGGAACAGGGGGTGGAACGCGGTGGAGCGGGTCGGGTTGATCGCGTCGACCAGCTGCTCGAACGGCACGTCGACGTGGGAGAACGCCTCGAGGTCGACGCGCCGGACCTGCTCGAGCAGTTCGGCGCCCGTCGATTCCGGTTGCACGTCGGTGCGCAGCACCAGGGTGTTGACGAACATGCCGACGAGTCCGTCGAGGGATTGCTCCCCGCGGCCCGCGACGGATGTTCCGATGGCAACGTCCGGGCCTGCCCCGATCCGGGACAGGAGCGCGGCGAGTGCGGTGTGGACGACCATGAACAGGCTGGCGTGGTGGGTGCGCGCCACGTCCAGCAGACGCAGGTGGCTGTCGCCGCCCAGGGCCAGCCGTACCGTGCCGCCACGGTTCGACGGAGCGGGCGGACGGGGCCGGTCGGTGGGTAGTTCGACCTGATCCGGCAGACCCGCGAGTGTTCGCTTCCAGTAGGCGATCTGGCCGGCGGCCAGCGACTGCGGATCGTGCTCGTCGCCCAGTAGTGTCCGCTGCCACACGGCGTAGTCCGCGTACTGCACCGGCAACGCGTTCCAGGCCGGGGCGGTACCGGCGGTCCGTGCCGCGTAGGAGGTCATGACATCGGAGGCGAGGGGGATGAACGACCAGCCGTCCGCCGAGATGTGGTGGACGACGAACAGCAGGATGTGCTCCGAGCGGCTCTCGCGGAACAGGTGGACCCGCAGCGGGAGGTCGGTGGTGACGTCGAATCCGGCGGACGCGTGCCGCAGGATCGCACCGGTGAGGTCTTCACCGGACAGGCGTGACGGCGTCAGATCGAGGGGGATCGACTCCACCGGGACGATCACCTGATGCGCCCCGTTCTCGGTCGCCGGGTAGACGGTGCGCAGCGCCTCGTGCCGCTCGAGGACGTCGCCGAGCGCCGCACGCAGGGTCGCGACATCGATCCGGCCGGACATGCGCAGCGCGAGCGGGATGTTGTACGCGGCCGAGGTGGTGTCGAACTGGTTGAGGAACCACATCCGCTGCTGTGCCGGCGACAGCGGGATCGTCGCGGGCCGCTCACCGGCGACGAGGGCGGGCCGCTCGACCGTCGTCTCGGACAGCGCGGCGATCGCGAGTTCGCGGACGGTGGGGTTGTCGAACAGGGTGCGGACGGAGATGCGTGTTCCCAGCGCCGACCCGACTCGGGAGACGACCTGGGTGGCGGACAGCGAGTTGCCGCCGAGGTCGAAGAAGTTGTCGTCCAGCCCGATCGACGACTCGCCCACCACGTCGGCGAAGACGGCGGCGATCGCCTGCTGGGCCGGGGTCTGCGGCGCCGTGAACTCACTGCGGCGCGCGAAGACGGGTGCGGGCAGGGCGTTACGGTCCAGCTTCCCCGCCGGAGTCAGCGGCAACGAATCCAACACCACGATCGCCGACGGCACCATGTACCCCGGCAACCGCTCCCCCACGAACTCGGCGAGTGCACGGGTGTCGACGTCGGTTGCCGGCGCCGGCAACACATACGACACCAGACGACTGCTCCCACCCCCGTCCCCATAGCCGACCGTGTGAGCGAACTCCACCACCGGATGCGCCGCCAACGCCGCATCGATCTCACCCAACTCGATCCGGAACCCCCGAATCTTCACCTGAAAATCACTACGCCCCAAAAACTCCAGAACCGGAGGCCCGTCCGGAGCCGTCACCCACCGCACCACATCACCCGTGCGATACATCCGCCCACCCGACCCGAACGGACACGCCACGAACCGCCCCGCCGTCAACCCAGCCCGATGCACATACCCGCGAGCCAAACTGGAACCCAGGACATACAGCTCCCCCCGCACCCCGACCGGAACCGGACGCAACCGCTGATCCAGCACCACCAGGTCCACACCCACCGTCGGCGACCCGACGCTCACCGGCTGCCCGGGCACCAACGGACCGGTCGCCGACGACATGATCGTCGTCTCACTCGGACCATACGCATTGACCATCACCCGGCCCGGCGCCCACCGCGACACCAACTCCGGCGGACACACATCACCCGCCACCACCACCGTCTTCAGATGGTCCAGACCGCGGTGATCGAGCGACGCCAACGCCGCCGGCGTGCAGAACGCATGCGACACCTCGTGTTCGGCAACAAACTCCGCCAACTCCGAACCACCGAAAATACTGGTCGGCGCCACCACCAGCGTCGCCCCCGCACACACCGCCATCACCAACTCGAACACCGACGCATCGAAGCTCGGCGACGCGAAATGCAGCACCCGCGAACCCGACGACACCACCAGACGGTCCCGCTCATCCGCCGCCAGATTCACCACACCCCGATGCGTGACCGCCACACCCTTCGGCCGACCCGTCGACCCCGACGTATAAATCACATACGCCGGATGATCCACCGACAACACACCCGTGCGGTCCGAATCATCCAGGGGTTCCGGGGAGTACGAGGCCAGACCCTCGACCACTGCGTCGTCGTCGAGGACGATCCACTGCGTGCACTCCGGCAAACCCTCCCGCAACGCGGCGGTAGTGATACCGATCGGCGCACCACAATCCCCCAGCATGAACGCGATGCGGTCAGCCGGATAACCCGGATCCACCGGAACGAACGCCGCCCCCGCCTTCGCCACCGCCCAGGTTGCGGCGACGGACTCCCGCGACCGCGGCAACGCCAACGCCACCATGACCTCCGGGCCGACCTGCATGGCGGCGAGCAGTCGCGCCAGGCGGTTCGATTCTGCGTCCAGGGCGCGGTAGCTCAGGGTGTCGGCGGAGATCCCGTGCCCGGGTGCGACGAGGGCATCGCCGTCCGGGTTGCTGCG
>NZ_LTCZ01000179.1:0-23742 GCF_001583455.1 Rhodococcus sp. LB1
CTAGGAGGGCGCTGAACAAGGCTGGTTCTGGGGCCGGTCGTTGTACGGGCCGAGGCGCGAAGATTGGCCGGACGATCGCGCGCGATGGCCGATCGGCGGCGGGGCAGAGCGTCCGGACCCGTGCGAGGGCGTGTGGTCGGCCGGTGGAGCCCCGGCTGGGCCCGGTGACGGCGCCGTTCGACGCCTACGGGTGTCCCTTTCAGGCGGTCTGGGCCGCCAGTACCCAGACTCCTGCCGTGCGGGTGAGGCCACGGCCGAGGAGGTTACGCAGATTGAGCCCGGCGGTGCGGCGGGTGAGCCAGGCGTTGTTCTTCTCGGTACCTCGGTAGCGCAGTTTCAGGCGGCGGCCGCCGCGGCTGGCGATCTGGGAGATGACCCGTTCCACGTTGGGCCGGAACTTCCGGTACTTCTCCCGCAGTTCGGGCTGGGCGGCCCAGTCTCGGCGGGCAGCGCGCAGCAGGTCATCTCGTTGGTGCAGAACGATTTTCCGGCCGGTCTTGGACTTCGTGCACCGCTCCCGCAGCGGACACTCGCGGCACAGCGCACCGAAGCTGGCCACCCGGGTCCGGCTGATCGGGCGAGTGTGACCGGCCGGGCAGCCCACCGTGCCCGCCTGCTCATCGACGGTGAAGTCGTCGACGGTGAACCCACCCTCCACGGGCGCCTGCAGCGGTTTGGGTTTGATCACGGCCTCGTGCCCGGCGTCGTCGATCGCGCCGCGCAGATCCCCGGTACCGTAAGCGGAATCGCCGTACCACTCCCGGGCGCCGCCCTCGCCCGTGCCGTCCGGGCCGCCGTCGTCGGCGACCGGCTCATCGGCGGCCAGGAACTTCTCCGCCACACCCGGATCGGAGTTCTCGGTCCCGGCGGCCTTGGTGAGCGCCTCGTCGGTGATGATCCCCGTCTCCGGTTCGGCCGCCACGTGCGCCCGGTACCCGTCCCGGCGGGCCTCGGGTGACTTGCGGGTGTGCCGCGCGTCCTGGTCCACCGTCGATATCACCCGATCGGGAGCGACCTTGCGGGCGATGCGCCACCGCCCGTCGGTGCCGTCGGATCCTTCGGCGGGCTCGACATCCTGCCCGGCGACCAACGCCAGCAACGCCAACGCCGCCCGCACCGACTCCGCGGCCTCGTCCAGGTCGACCTCGGCGTACGCCTCGAGCAGCGCGTTCGCGTCGTTGACCAGCGCCGACACCAGTGCGTCCTTCGCGCCGGCCTCGTCCCAGTCGATCGACGGTTTGCCCGGCCCGCGGTAGTCGTGTCCGGTGCACACCGCCGCAATCACCTCGGCGGCACCGGGCACCAGCCGCCCGACCCGCCGGATCGCCGCGATCAGCTGGGTGATGGTGTCCTGGGTGGCGACCGCGTCCGCCACGATCGTCGAATCCACCGCGCGTTTACCGCGGCCGCGCAGGATCCCGGTCTCCTCGACGACCTTGCGCACCGCCTCGTTGATCCGCTGCGGTCGCTCCGACTTCGCCAACCGCTTCCGCCAGTACACCAGCGTGGACGGATCGAATCCCTTGTGGTCCAATGCCATCCCGGTCGCGACCTTCCACCGCAGGTCGCATCGGGCCGCCTCGGCGGTCTCCCGGTCGGAGAGATCGTACAGGGTCTGCAACACCAGAATCGAGGCCATCACCGACGCCGGGATCGACGGCCGCCCGCGCCCCGAGGGGAACAGGTCCTCGAACTCCCCGTCGGGGAACACATCCTGGCGGTGGGCGGCGAGGAACGCGAACACGCTGCCCTCCGGTACCAGATGACCGACCAACGCCGCCGCGTCCAGAAGCTCCCGATCCGCCCGCTCCACACCCTGCATGAACCCATTTTCCCAGCTCAGGCCGATGAACCCGGGAGGCGCGCCGATAATTCAGCGGCCTCCTAGGTGCGATTGACGTCACACGCTACCGGCGTTCATACCGGGGAGTCGTTGATGAAACCGAAATATTGATGGTGACAACCCTGCGTTTTCCACAACCTCCCAGCGGGCTTTGGTTTTCCGCTTCCCACCTCGCATTCCCCCCAAGACACACGCCTCGGCGAGACATTCAACTCGGTGTTCAATGGCCGAACTCGCCTGAAATCATGGACCCGTGGAAATCGATCGACGACCTCGGGATCGCTGTCGCCGAAAACATCGACCCGGGCCACCTGCACCAGCCGCGCAGGTCGAATCCCACTCGCTGCCCGTCATCACCACGCCAACCGCCAACTCGTCGAGTTCCATCCGTTGATGAAGGCGCGGATCTTGGTGGTTAGATCCTTGACGGAACCGAAGGTTCCGCGGTGGATGGCCTCACGTTCGATGAGCCCGAACCACACCTCCTCCAGGTTCATCCACGATGCCGAAGTGGGCGTGAAATGCACATGGATACGGGGATGTTCGACCAGCCACGCCCGGACTTCGGCCTTCTTGTGAGTGGCGTTCCCGCTCCGGGTAGGCGTAGTGGGTGGCGCCCGGGTAACGCCTCGCCGCTCGCCGCGCGGGTACGTATATCACCCTGTCGCCGATCCGTGTTCACTTGCGAGGTAGCGGGCGAGGGTCTCCGCGACGCAGACCGGTTTGACTTGGCGGTCGCTTTCGATGGTGAGGGCTATCGCGACTTGAATGCTGTCCGGTATTTCGGCGACTGATAGCAGTGTGCCTCGGCCTCGGGTTCCTTGCCCTCGAACAGGGGCCCGGCGAACTTCGTCCGTACCACTGCTGGCGCGACAGCGTTGATGCGAATCGAGGGGCCGTTCTCCGCTGCAAGTTGCGCAGTCAGCGCGATCAAGGCGGCCTTGCCGTAGACCCCGATATTTGAAGCTGGCCGGATCCCGGCTACGGATGCGACATTGACGACGGCGCCGGGCGCACCGTCCCGATGATCGCGTACATGCCTGCTCCAGTTGAGGGCACCAAGAACGTTGACATCGAACACCTTGCGGTCTTTGCCGAGGTCCGAGTCGAGGGTGGGGCCGGCGGCTGGCTTGATGCCCGTGTTGTCGACCAACACATCGATCCGCTCGAAATGCTGGACTGCGCCGTTGATCACCGCCTGCTGGTGGCGGTCGTCATCGGCGTGACCTCCAAAAAGCAATCGCTACGGAGGGGCCGCCAAGCCGCGCTGCGGCGACCTCGAGAGCATCGTGGTTGCGTGCCGTACTGACGACTCTTGCGTCCTTCGGAGACCAGTTGTTCGGCGATCGCGATTTCGATTCCTCGGCTCGCGCCGGTGACGACCGCGACCTGGTCGTCGAATCGGCGAAGGCTAGCGTTGTTGTCTGTCATATCGAGATCCCGCCATCGACGGGCACGACAGCCCCGGTGATGTACCCCGCGTTGGCGGATGCAAGGAAGGCCACCGCCGAAGCCATCTCTCGAGGATCAGCGAAGCGCCCCAACGGGATTTGTGCGATCAACTCGGCGCGCTTGTCCTCGGTGATGGAGGCGATCATCCGCGTCTCGGCGTTCGGGGAGATCGCGTTCACCGTCACACCGAACCCCGCGAGTTCCTTGGCAGCGGTCTTGGTGAAACCGATAATCCCGGCCTTTGCCATCGCGTAGTTCGACTGTCCTACGTTGCCACGCAAGCCCGTGTAGGAGGTGACATTGATGACCCGTCCGCGGCGCTGCGCCCTGAAGTGGGGTGCGCAGGCACGAGTGAAGCGGAACGTCCCTCCCGCGTGCACGGCCATGACCTGCTCGTAGTCCTCGTCGGTGAGCTTCCAGAGCACCCGGTCGCGCAGGATGCCGGCGTTGTTGACGAGCACGTCGATCCGACCAGTCTGCGTTATCACCTTATCGACGACGGCCTGCACGGAGGTAGTGTCGCGGACGTCGGCCACGGCGTTGTGGCAGCCGAGTTCGCCGGTCGCCTCGTCGAGCGCCACCCTGTCGAAGTCGACCAGGAACACCTCGGCACCCGACTCGGAGAAGAACCGGCCGACCTCGAGCCCGATTCCGCGGGCCGCACCGGTGACAATCACGGTCTGACCGGTGAAGTCGAAGGTAATGTTGGATTCTATTGTTGCTGTATCTATTTCAGCGCTCATGATGGAGCCTTTCAACGATGGTGGCCATGCCTCGGCCGCCGCCAATGCACACGGTCTCTAGACCGATTTCTTTGTTCTCGCTCCTGCAACGAAGGCAGCACCGGGGTGGTGTTGCGGGCGCCGGTTGCCCAACGGGGTGGCCGAGTACGAACCGCCGCCGTGACGTGGAGGCAGACGATGTCGAGATCCGAGGTCGCGATAGGACGGGGTCACCTGCGGCGATCGCGTCGTTGATCTCAGCGAGGATCGATGGCACCGTTCGAGGTTCCCGCCTTCTCGAGCGCTCGGCGGGAGGCTCGTCGGCATGCCTCGCGTCGCCCATCATCAGCACTGCGGTCGTCACGTCGCCGAGGGGGCAGGCGTTGCCCGCGGTGAGGCCGCCCACGGACTAAGTCGCGTAACGGTGCGCAATCCTTCAAGGCTCTCCACCAAGGCTCTCCACGGTGGTGCCCGTCCACGGTCGATCGGCGTAGTTGATGCGTTCGCGCAGGACCTGATTGGTTTGCGCAAATTTCGATTGCGACGTGGGTGTGTCTGCACGCCGGCCATACGGAGGAAGTCGATGCTCATTATTGCAGGAGCTTGACAAGAGCGGTTGTGTCGAAGAAGAAGACCGCGATCGACTGTATGCGTCCATTTTCAATCAAGTATCGCTCTATGCATGGGTGCTCACTAGGGTGATTGCCCGTTGTCGGGACTACCAGTGAGTACTCTCGAAACACCAGCTCGCCTCTCGCCATCAAACTAGCCGGGCCTGCGGAGACCCCCGTTGCCGTGACATTCGGTGCCTCTTCCATCGATCTGGCGAACGCTCCGAACATTTCCACAAACCCGTCGATACCGGACCAACTCCCTCCCCACGGAAGGTTGGACGCCTCATGGCATACCGCGTCCTCGGCGAGGAAACCACGCAACCGATCAGCGAAGGCCCCTTCCCCGTCTGCGGTGAGCATTTCGTTGTAGTCGTTTACGAGCTTTCTTTCTGGACGCACACGTTTCTCCATCGTCACGTCTGAGGGGTCGAGGTTCGGGTCGGGCGTCGCACGAGCGCTCGATGCACTCACCTCGACTCCGGCGACATGGGCGCAGATGACCTGCGGTCGGGTCGGTCGCGTGCACTCCCGATGTCCACAGACCTGTTCGGCGATTCAGCCAAAGCCACCACGGGGCGATTTGGCCAAACCCGTCAGCAGAAAGACCCAGGAGAGTGCTCCTTCGATTCTGCCAACGGAGTGTGACACGGAGAGGATCCCTAATCCGTCTCCGACTCGGATTCCAATTAAGCGTATTGGACCAGGAAATTCCACTGACGTCAAGGGTTCGTAACCCCAATCCGACACGCGCGACAGCTGCAGTTGCTGGCCGCACCCCCCAACGACGGAAGATGACGCTCCGAATGGGGCAGGACATCGAGTCTCACCAGTAACCGGGTGGTACAACCCGTCCAGTACCTACACGGGCGGCCCGAGGGCACCACTCCTCCGAGAATGCGGAATCCGACACGGAATCGGATTGGCGCGTTCCAACCGCCGCTGGGTTGATAGGGTGCAAACGGGCAATGAATCATTCATGCCGCGGAACGCTGAAGGCAACTGCGTGGAACCGTCCAGCAGAACCGCATGCATTCCCCCATTGACGTTGACAGGTAGCCGTGGACGCACATACCGCTGAACCGCAGATCACACCGAATCGCCGCATTCCGAAGCAGCAGCGAAGCCAACTCAAGGTTGCCCAGATTCTGGACAGCGCTTCCGAACTTCTCAAGCGCGTCCCGATCGACGACGTGAGCGTCAAGCTGATCGCTCAACACGCAGGTGTCGCAGTCCCGACTTTCTACGGATACTTCAGCGACCGCGAGGCGGTATTCAACGCTCTCGGAATGCATTACTTGGATGAAACCCTCGAGTTGATTGATCAGCTTGCCTCGTTGACCTTTGACACGTGGGAAGATGCGTCAGATGCCATGGTTGACACGTACGTCGAGTGGTTTCGCTCACGAGTAGGATTTCGCGTCCTGTGGTTCTCCGGCCGCCTCGACGAAGCTGTCGTTGCGGCCGATCGAGCCGGAAACGCGGCCCTCGCCGATCGCGTGCGTCTAATAATGGAACAAACGGTGGGGCACGATCTGGAAACACCCAGCTACGTATTTCACTTCACGGTCGAGATGACTGATCGACTTCTCCGCTACGGCTTTGAATTGTCACCCGACGGGGATGAGCAGACGTTTGTCGAGATCAAACGTGCTCTCCGCTCGTACCTGTCGAATTTCCTGCCTGCGTCTACCAAGCACAGTTAGTCATCCACACCGGCGGCTCGGAGCCCGTGGGCTCCGAGCCGCCTCCTCGCAATTTGTTACTCGTTGACATTTGCGTTCTGCACGACTACCCGACATCGGGCGGAACCTGTACCGACGACGTTACTTCGAGACCAGCGCCGTTGGCTGATACGCGCTCAGTCTTCCTGCCGCCTCAATACGCGCGCCGAGCCATTGCCGGATGTCCTCCACGCCGGGCGCCGTCGAGTTTGGAAGTACCGGGCCCCGGTACAAGTCGAGGGCGCCTGCCACGTCCCCGCGGTCGAGTGCTCGGCGGACCTGACACACGTCGGATGTCAGCTCCGTCAACAACCGGTATGGTCTCGACGCGATACTGGCGGTACCGAAGATCTGGCGCACACGGAACAACTCCGCCCGAATAGTGACGGGTTCGAGGTCGTACTCTTCGAGAAGAACAGCAAGGTGACTGGTTGTCAGACCCCCTGGATGCTCGGAGAGCAACAGCAGTATCTCTGCATGCCGCTGGGACAGAGGGATCCGCCGTCCTCCACGGACCAGGTGCGGACGGCCGGAACCGAGTACCTCCAGGCTCTCGACTGGAGTAGGCAGGCGACTGCACGAGCTCGTCGGCTGCAACCGCAGTTCGGATTCGGCGGCGGCCACGGTTGCCCGGATCAAGGACAAAACCTCCGGTGCGGCGACGCGCGGTCCACCGGTGATGTCGATGGTGCCGAGGATCAGTCCGGTCGATGGGTCGTGGACCGGGGCTGCCGAACAACTCCAATCGTGCGCCGCGCGGCTGTAATGCTCTGCGCCGAAGAACTGCACGTAGTGATCGAGTTCGATTGCGGTGCCTGGCGCATTCGTTCCGACGGCGTCTTCACTCCAGACCATGCCCTCGGCGAAGTTCATCGCACCAGCGCGGTCCTTGGCGGTCGAGTCACCGTCCACCCACAGCAGCTGTCCCTTTTCGTCGGTGATCGCGACGATAACTCCAGTATCCGCCGCATCCTCGACAAGGAGTTTGTGGACCACCGGCCGCACGTAGGCCATCGGGTGTGCAGACCGATACGCAGAGAATTCGGACATGGCCATATTTACAGCTCGCCCGGATCCCTCCGGGCTGACACCACGGCGGGTGCTGCGTCTCCACGAATCGAGGACAACGGGGCGCACCTGATCTAGCGCCGTGTCCCGAACCGAGCGGGACACGGCGCCTTGCTCGACCATGATCTGGTGCGCCGACGACACCGACCGCGCGAGCACTGCGACATCATCGCCGGGACGCACGGCGACCCAGGGGTTGCGGCTTCTCACATGACAGATTTGGCGAGGATCTCTTGGACAGCACGGATCCCCGAGGAAACTGCTCCGTCCATGTAGCACATCCATTCGGTTGCTGTCTCCGCGCCGGCCCAGTGGATGCGGCCCTCGGGTAGGCGAACGTGCGGGCCGTAGGTTGTCCATGTCCCCGGTCCGAACAGGCTCTGGTGCGCACCACGGGACCAGATTTCCTTGGTCCAGTCGGTCTCGACGATGTCCGTCACGTTCGCGGCCGCCTGCCCGAAGAGAGCCACAAGTTGTGACACCACAGCGTGGCGTCGTTCACTCGATGGTAGGCATCCGAAGCGGATCGCCTCATTGCCTTCGACGAACCCCACGAGCACACCGACCTCGCAGTCAGGTGGGGTGTTGTCAAAGGTCATTGCAAATGGGCCGGTCGTCCCCATCGAACCGCCGGACAGTCCATCCTCTCGCCAGAATGGTTTCGGATAGACAACATTGACCTTGGTGTAGTTGCACAACGGTAGCCGCTGCATCAGCTGGTCCCGGCGGGTAGATAGCGGCGGGCAGAACTGGATGCGCGCCGCCAAGGTGGGTGGGACCGTGACAACCACGTGGGTGCTTCGGGCGGTGCATCTGTCGGAGACGACGGTGACACCGGTGTCGTCGTGCTCGATGGACCGCACAGGGGAATCAAGTAGTACCCGCTCCCCCAGAGCTTCCGCCATCCTGGTGGAGATGAGCTGCGAGCCGCCCACTATTCGGTCTTGTTGCGCGCCACCGGCGGTTTCCGTCATAGCCGCAAGTTCTCCACCCGCCGCTCGCACCCCGATGAGAACATGCAGGAGTGAGGTCTCGAATACCTCTGCTCCCCAGATCCCGCCAATAACGCTCGCCCAAAACTGGTGGCCACGAGCTGTGCGGCACGTCTTGGTCATCCACTCTCGAAAGGTGATCGTGTCCAGGTCGGTTGCATTCGGGCTGCCCCAGGGTGAAACGGGATCGATCGAGGCTGCCAACGTTTCCAACTCGGTGATCGAGCGCCCGATGTCCTCCGCCTCGTCTGGCGCCCACGAGTCCACGTCCGATTCGAAGCGACACAGTGTGCCATCTATCTCGCGGAGCTCGTATCCGGTTTGGAAGGTGGGATAGGTCTCGAGGCCCAGTTCACTGACGAGCGCCCTGATGTACCGCTGATGTGGTCCGATCCATTGACCACCTGCCTCGATAGGAGTGCCGTCGGGCAGGGGCCGGTTCCAAGTCCGACCACCCACACGATCGCGCGCCTCGATCACAAGTACCGACAGTCCCGCTCGCATGGCTTCCCGTGCGGCCGACAAACCGGACAATCCCGCTCCTACGACAACCACGTCAACGTCGCGCGGGGAGCGCTCCGAGTGAGACGTCACGGTCATCTCGTCATGCCTCGTTGGAACTGGTGGCGACAATCAGTACGTCCTCTATCGACTCTACTGAGGTCTCGAGGAACTGCCCGTACAGTTGAAAGTACTGCGTCGGATCGAAAGCTGTTTCGGCAGCGTGAAGTCCAGGGGTCTCGGCGGCACCTCGGCGTAGTAATTCGAGTCCGATCGCCAGCGGAATTCCGGTGTTGCCCCCGAGACCACCCGGCAACTCAGCTCGGGGGTAGACGGCCACCGTCCTCGCTCGGCCGTCTTTGACTCCCCGTGCCACCGCGTAGACCGGTGGGAGTGGGGTGTCCATGGGACCGCCATCCAGATCGGGGAACTGCGCCAGGAGCCGTGCACCCTCGTCGAGGGTGACTCTTCCGGCCTCGTACTCGGCAGCTACCTTGCGGAAATGATCGAAAAGGTCTGGTGACGAGGTCGACTGCAGGTTCAGCACGCGAGTGAGCCCGGGCAGTGATCTGGGCAGGGTGATCGGCTCCGGATGGCCCATGGTGTAGGGCTGTACAGGGCCGATCCCGGGGAAGTCGAAGGCAACCGGCTGCAACGGTTTGACGTCGGCGGCCTGTCCGTTTTCCCACGTACGGATCGTCTCCGTGCACTGCAACAGCCAGTGCTTTGCCGCAGCGGAAACCTGTCCGGTGGAAGGGTACGCCGCCTCGGGCTCGCTGGTAGCCATCTCGAGAGTCCAGCCGGTGAAGAGGTCCTCGACCGAATCGAGCGATCCTGCCGCGAGGGTGGCGCACAGATTGGTTGTGCCCGGGCTCGCACCAACGCCGATCACGGCGCGGCATCCTTGCCGGCGGGCCAGTTCGTCGAACTCGAGTGCCTCAACCGTGGCGTCCCAGTCGTCGTCGATGTCCAGGTAGTCGCATCCGGCTTCGAGCGCAGCGCGCAGGACGGGTCCCCCGAAGTGGGCGAACGGCCCCATCGTGTTGAGAACCACGTCGCAGTCGGCGAAGGCGGCGCGCATGGCACTCTCGTCGCTCGCGTCGAGCTGCAACGGTTCCGCCAGATCACCGATTTCGGCAGCGAACTGACTGGCTCGTTCGATATTGATGTCAGCGATGACGATTCGCTTTGCGGAGCCGAGCCGGACGATCGCGCGTACGGCATGCCTGCCCATCGCGCCCACCCCCCCGACAATCACCACGGTCAGCGGATCACGAACTGATTGTTGCATCTTCATTTCTCCTTGAGTGCAGCGTGAAGGATCCCGAGATCGGTTCCCTGATGTGCGAGAGCCACTAGAATCGGCGGTTCTTGCGGTGGAGGTAGCGCAGTGCGGACGTGGCAGCGTTGAATCCGCACATGCCGTGGACACCGGCGCCCGGTGGCGTCGACGCCGAGCAGAGGAAGGCTCCGGGAACGCCGGTGCTGTAGGGGTCGAACGCAAGTCGTGGACGCAGCACCACCTGGGTGCCCAGGTTGGATCCGCCGACCACGTCTCCACCCACACAGTTGGGCTCCACCTCTTCAAGACGCGCGGTGGTGGTCGAGACCGCCGCGACAATGCGTTCCCGGAAGCCCGGGGCAAAGCGTTCGATCTGATCGGCGATCGCCGCGGTTGCGTCGCCGGCATAGCCATGCGGAACATGCGCGTACGCATACACCGGATGGACGTCCCCTGCGGATCTGCTGGGATCGGCAACGTACTGCTGTCCCAGCAGTACGAACGGGCGTTGGGGCATCCGTCCATTCGCGACCTCGCGTTCGGCTGCCACGATTTCGTCGAAACTGCCGCCGAGGTGGACGGTTCCTGCGTTGGCGCAGTTGGGATCCGTCCACGGAACGCCTTGCTCGATCGCGAAATCGACCTTGAACGCCGCGGGGCCATGGCGGAATCGGCGGTAGGAGCGCGCAATCCTGCTGGGCATGCGGTCACCCAGTATCGAGACGGCGGCCGAGGGTGTGACATCCAGCAGGACAACATCAGCGTTGGCGATATCGCGGTAGTTGCTGACGCGGATACCTGTTGTGATCTTGCCGCCGAAATCATTCAGTGCACTGGCGAGTGCTTGTGCGATGGATTGGGATCCACCTTCCGCAACCGGCCAGCCATATCGGTGGCCGGCAGCGGTGATCATCAGCCCGACCGCAGAGGAGGCCGGCCGGTCGAGGCGATGGAAGTGGTGTGCGGCGATACCGCCGTACAGCGCACGAGCCTTCTCCGTCCGCCACCACCGCGCGGTGACGGATGCGGGAAACAGTGCCTTGGGGCCGAAGCCTGCCAGGCGGACCGGATGGTGCGGGACTTTCAGGATCGGCCGCATCAGGTCGCTTGCCAGGTCGTCGAATCCTTCCACGAGCGGGTGGAACATTGTCAGCCATCGGCCACCGTCGGTACCGAGGCCGGCCGCCGTGGCCTCGATCGAGGAGTACAAGAGCGCAGCGTCCGCGTGGTCGATGGGATGCGCGCAGTCGATGTCGGCCCACTTCCACACCAGGCCGTGCTGCTCGAGCGCGAGGCTCTTGAGGTACGGAGAGCCTGCACCCATGGGATGAAAGGCAGAGCACTGATCGTGGAGCACACCTGGAACCGTGAGTTCCGCGGTGCGGGTTCCGCCACCGATGGTGTCGCCGGCCTCCAGCACCTGGACGTCCACGCCCGCCTTCGCCAAGTGCACTGCCGCCGCAAGACCGTTCGGGCCACTTCCGACCACCACGGCATTGGTCATCGGGCTGTCCCATGGCCAGGGGAGACATGATGACCGGCGTCGGCCGTCCAGTGCACGTCGAACGGGATGGGCCCGTTGGGCAACCAAGGCTGCTCAGTGACGGCGTCAGACACCCGGTAGGTTCCCTTTTCGATGACACCCCGGGCTGCATCGATAATCTTGTACTCCTGAACCCTCTTGTGGATCGGTTGAGACTCGATCCAGGCGACAATGAACTCGCCGGGGGCGAACTGACAGCGTCGCTGTATCGCCTCGATCAGGCGTTCGTTGTGGAGGTGCCCGTCCCCGAAGTTGAAGCCAAGCATGGTATTGCAGCCGTCTTCCCCTTCGCGCAGCGAGTACGTGTCGATATCCCTACCGAGCTGCCGCATCATCAGCGACAACAAAGCACGACCCTGGCTGTGCATTGCCCGCCAACCGAGCGACATGTGCAGGATCATTTCGGCGGTGTCCGCATCGGGATTGACGGTCATCAGCTGCGTCTTTGTAATCTTGCTCGGCAGATTGAAGCTCCTGTCGATCTTCGCCTCGGCGCCCGGTGCGAATGCCCAGGTGGCAGAAGACCAGTTCCCGGCGTACTGGCGCATCGACGGCAGGAACGATACGAGGTCGGGCCTAAGGTTTCCGAGGACGGGGAAGAACATCAAGGCAGCGGCGATCGCGGCGGTGAGCCACGCCGATGACATGTCACCGATGCCGTAGCCGTTCCACGCCGGAAAACCCAGGAACAGGAAGACTGTTGCGTAGGCGAAAACGAGGTTCCATTCCAACGGCACCGCCAGCGGGAACGTCGAGAGAATGAACAGGTGGAACGCGACCATCAGTACAACGGCAATGAGCGTGACGGTCCGGTTGGTTGAGAACAACAGCACCAACGGCGTTGCCACCTCCACAAGGGTGCCGAGCACATGCGCGACCCCGCCCGCCATTCTCGAGGGCAGCAGGTCGTGCGGGTAGCTACGGTAGTGGGCCTGCTTTACCCGCTTCCATGCAACCCACGGGGTGTTGCTGATCATGACCGGCACGACCATCGAGAAGTGGGATCCCAACTTCGAGATACCGGCACCGATCCACACCACGACGATCAACAGCTTGAGCGCGATGATCATGTCGACGAACGGCAGGATCGCAAAGAACACGATGGCCGGCAGGTACTGCTCGCCACGGGCGGCGATGAAGATCACCTTGTCGCGCAAACCGATGACGACGAAGAGCGGAATTAAGGGTAGTAGCAGTGCCGGATCGACAAGCCCGCTGTCCGTCGGCAGTGCTCGACTGATCGAATCGGTTTCGATTCCCGGGAGAGCCAGCACGACAATGCAATTCACGAGAATGGTGCCGTAGATGAGCACGTCGACCACCGTGCGGGTGTCGCCGCGGGTGAAGGGAACCTTGTCCGGCCATGGTGGTTGGCGGATGGTGCCTGGCCTGATCCAGTACCGTATGCCGCCGGTCATCGGGCTGATGTGCCCGCACAGCGGACCCCAGGCCCCTGCAAGCCCCATACATTCGAGCAGCACCGTCCACAGGACGAACTTCTGGTACACGATGGGTTCGTTCCACCAGGTGCCGACGTCGAGCGTAGTGAGTCCCGACGTGAGAGTGGCAATCGCGATTCCCCCCGTGATGTAGAGGATCAGTTTCGCGCAGTAGATCGTGTGCACCATCTTCGCCGTGCCACCGCCATAGTCGACCCAGTGCGTGACCAGCACCCGGATCCGGTCGCGGAAGGGTAATGAGACGAACTCTGCGGGTTCGATGTCGGGAAGGGTGTCGGTCCTGAATCCCACGGGATTCTCCTAGAATTCTCGATTGGAAGGTCGAGGCGCCGGGGCGCCGTGTTTTGGTCAGCGGACGTGCTGCAACCGAAGTTCAGGCTTGTCGACCTTTCCGACGGCATTGCGCGGGAGAGCGTCGGCGATGTGAATTGCCGCGGGCATCTTGAATCTGGCCAGGCGTGACCGCAGGTGTTCCATCAACGCCGAGTCATCGGCGTCTTCGGCATCGGGATAGAGGACCACGTAGGCTGCCGGAACTTCTCCGTACGTGTCGTCGGGGACGCCGACTACGGCCGATTCGAGTACGCCGGTGTGTGTCGCAAGGGCGTTCTCGATCTCTTTCGGATAAATGTTCTCGCCGCCGCGAATGATCATGTCCTTGATCCGGTCCACGAGTACCAGGTAGCCGTCCTCGTCGAGGTACCCGACATCGCCGGTGTGCAGCCAGCCGTCGACGACAGTCGCGGCCGTCACGAGGGGTTGGCCGAGGTATCCCTGCATCACGTTGTCGCCGCGGATCACGATCTCACCGACCGCGCCTGCCGGCAGCAGTGCCGCCTGCCCGTCCATGATGGCGACCCGTTGTCCCGGCACCGCGGGCCCGACCGTGCCCGGCTTGCGTTGTCCTACGAGCGGGTTGCTCGCCGATACACACGTACCCTCCGTGAGCCCGTAGCCCTCAACGATGGGAACGCCGAGCAGACCCTCGGCCCGCAGGAGAAGCTCCTTCGGAATCGGTGCCGCACCGCACGCGGCGAATCGAAGCGAGGAATAGTCGGCTGTATCTGCCCGTTCCGAGGTGATGAGCATCGAGAAGATTGTCGGTACCGCGGAAAAGTACGTTGGGCGCAGCCGTGCGACATCGTCGAAGAAACTGGCGGGGGTAAACCGTTCCATGATGCTGATCTGCGCGCCCGCCAAGGTGGGAGCCAGGAAGCTCACACAGATCGCATTGACGTGGAAGAGCGGCAGCAGGACCAGGCAGTGGTCGTTGGGCGTCAACTCGAGGAAGTCGACCATCGACGAGACCATGAACTCGAGGTTGCGGTGGGTCAGCATCACACCCTTCGGTCGGCCGGTCGAACCGGACGTGTAGATGAGCAGGGCGAGATCATCGCGGGCAGCGGTCGCCGCTGGCGCCCAACCAATTCGACGTGAGGTCGGCATCTGATCGACGCCAATGGTTTCAATCTCCGGGGAGAGCGCGACCGTGCCATTGGTGACGACCAGCGCTGCTCCCGCGTCGCGGATCTGGAACTCGGCCTCGTCCGGAGTGAAGGCGGGGTTGACCGGCGTCGCCGTGGCGCCGATTCGCCACGCCGCCTGAATGGCCACAAGCAGTTCGATCCTGTTGCGTAGCATGACGGCGACGACGTCGCCGAGGCCGACTCCGTGATCGGCCAGCTGCGCTGCGAATGCGTCAACGCGCGCCGCGAAGTGTCGGTAGCTCAACGTGACGGACCCCTGGCCCACGGCGGGCAGATCCTGGTACCGCGCGGCCGCGTTTCGAGCGAGATACTCCAACTCTGACATAACAGTCGGCCTTTCTTTCTGTGCGAACCCCGCACAATTTCGTTGCGGCCAAGAAGATTCGGTGATGCCTCCGGTCTTGGTGCGCAGAGGCGCAACTTCGAACAGCCGCGGGTCTGTGCGGGGACCGAGAGACTACTCGACGGCGGTGGGTAAACTGATCGCGCCGTCCGCGGACGGTAGTCGGCTCCGATTAGGGTTATGGATGCGAGAAATGCCGAGATAGGCGATGGCGGTGACGGCCGCAGCACCGGGGACACTGATGTCGATGCCGCCGAAGTAGGTGGCCAACGGGCCTTCGTAGAGCGGGGTGCTGACTCCGAGGAGGCCGAAGACCGTACCGATCGCGTAGGCCGAGAGAGCCGACAGGTTCCAGCCCCCGGTGTACCAGTATGTTCCGCCGCGCTTGCCGTTCTTGAAATCGTGCAGCGCAACAACGTCGTAGCCCCGCCCCGGCCGCATGTTGTCCAGCATCCCCAACAGGATGATGACCGCCCAAGGGGTCGAGATCGTGGTCAGCATGATTGTCGACGAGGAAATTGCGTCGACGATATTGAAGACGAACACTCCGAGATACACCAGCGCGATACTGACCGCGGCCGCGAAGATGGTCGCCTGATATCTGCGCAAGCGCGGAAACAATCCCTCCAAGTCCAGACCGCTAGCGTAGATACAGATGACACCCTGGCTGACCCCGCCTGTCACTGCCATCACCACGATGGCAGGAAGGAACCACAGCGGCGAGTTCGCGACGAGGTCGGAGACGAAGGAGTCGCCGAGTTGCGGAATCGAGGCCGCTACGAAGGCACCGAACAGCGACGGGACGATGTTGCCCACCAAGACCGCGGCGGTGACGGTCAGGCAGATGCTCCGGTGGGAGTACTTGCTCGAAATCCGGCGGGTGTAGTCCGCAAAGCTGGTCGCGCTTCCTATCGCACCGGCCATACCGAAAACCGAAGACAACATCCACGTCGGCCAGAAGCCACCCATCACGTAGAGACCCGTGGACGCATTCGGGTTGAAGTCGCCCGCGAACACGAAGACCCCAACGAGCATCAGCAGCGCAAAGATCGGAACCATGATCCGCATCGCGCCGACGATCACCCTGAAGCCGTAGACCGCAACGGCGGCCATCGCGAGCGCGACCACGCCGTAGATGATTGCGAGCTCGAGCTCGTTGATCTCCACGCCCGACAATCGCGAGATGGTCGCTACCAGCGCGTCACCGCACGCCCAAACCGTGACCGCACCGAAGCAGGTTGCAAATGCCAAGACGAGCGCGGATCCGAGGAAGCGGCCACGGATACCGAAATGGGCGCCGCTCGCCACGGTCATGTTGGTGCCCGTCAGCGGCCCGATCAGTGGCAAGTAGTACGTGATTGCTGCGCCGATCAAACCGCCGACGAGATACGCCGACAGAGTTTGCCAGAAGGTGAGGCCGGTGGCGAGAGAGATCCAACCGTACACCACGGCAATCAGTGAAAAGTAGCTGCCCCCGAGTACCAGGCCGGCCGATTGCGGTGTGGAGGTGCGCTCGCCTTCGGGTAGGTAGTCCACTCCGACCTGCTCGAGCAGGCCATGCGATGCGTCACGACGGACGGATACTTCTCGATCTGCCGACATCTTGCCACTGCCTTTCCTTCGGCTGTTGGCTCCGTTTGAGGGTTTGTTGGTTTGTTGGTTTGTAGATTGCGGGTTGTTCAAGTTCTGGGTTTCTACCGCTCTGACACGAGGTTGGCGACTTTGGTGAAGTTGCTTGGCCCGTTGCGATTGTCTTCGCGGCGGTCTGCGATGCGGAAAAGTTTCTCGATGCCACGCACCCCGAGCCAGCGGAGTGGTTCAGGTTCCCACTTGGGGGATGTATGGCCGACCCACGGCAGCCTGGCGAGGGGCGTCGACGTGTTGGTTGCAAGGTGCGCGAGGGTGCGCCCCGCGAGGTTGGTGGTCGACACACCACTACCGACGTAGCCGCCGGCCCACCCCAGTCCTGTTGCGGCGTCGAAGGATACTGTCGGCGACCAGTCCCGCGGAACACCCAGTACGCCACTCCACGCGTGATCGACGGGTAACCCGCGCAGTGCTGGGAACATCTCATACACCGCTTCGGACAGGATGTGCTTTGCGAAAGTGCTCGTTGTACCGGTGCTGGGTACCCGTGACCTGAATCGGTAGCTAGGCAAAGCACCTCGACCGCCCATGACGATCCTGCCGTCGGCGGTGCGCTGGCCTGCCGCGTATTCGTTTGCTCCATCTGCGAGCAACTCTGCGTTACTCCAATTGATCTCGGTCCAAAGCTTGTCGGGGACCGGTGCGGTGACGATAACCGACGAGGAAACGGGCGCCCAATTGCGGGGCTGTCCGCGAAATTCTGCCGTATAACCCTCGGTACAACGCAGTATGACCGGCGAGGTCACCACTCCGAGTGGGGTGAGCGCGCGGCCGTTCTCGATGTTCGACACCGCAGTTGCCTCGTGAACGCGCACCCCAATCCCCCGGATCACTTCGAGAAGGCCTCGCACCAGCTTTCCGGGATGAACTCGGGCACCGAACTCGTTGAACGTCCCACCCAGTGCACCGTCGACTGCAACGCGCTCACGGATCTCTCCGCCACTGAGCCAGGTGTAGCCCGCGTCAGCGCCCCATTCCACTCGTTCGGCGAATCCCGCGCGCAGACGTGCGAGCTGTGGGTTGTTACGCGCCACGCGAAGCGCGCCACCGCGGGCGATGTCGGCGTCAATCTTCTCCCTCTCACATACCGCCAGCACCTCGTCCACGCTGTCATTCATCGCCGCATGCATTGAAGACACCGCACCACGCCCTCCGGCTTCAGCAAGCACGGAGTAGCTCGCCGAGAACTCCGAGGTGAGCCAACCCGCGTTCCGCCCCGAGGCTCCGAAACCAGCGAACTCTTTCTCCAGGACAACAACTTCCGCGTCGGGCCGACTCTTCTTAAGGTAGTAGGCCGTCCAGAGACCGGTTAGTCCTGCGCCGACGATGCAGAAGTCCGCCTTGCAATCACCACCGAGGGCGTCACTCGGCGTGGGAAGCTGCTCTCCCAGCCAGTAGACGGGCAAGCGGGCGGCACGACCGTCACGTCGAGAGGTTTCGAGGGCCATAAAAGCACGCTCCTTCCACCGTCACCGACGGCGTTTAACAAGGTCAGACAGCGAACTCGGGTGGATTCCTCTGCCGAAATCCATATCCGACTCCGACTCGGATTTAGATAGTGAAGCAGTAACGCAGGCCACAGTCAAGAGGTGGGAGGTGAGCCTCGAGCCTGTTCGATCCGCGCGCATCCCGCACAGTCCGGGCGCCGCATCTCTAGGCGCAGCAACCTGCGAGGGCCTCGCGCCATCGTGCCGGGGAGTCCAGGCCTCCAATCGGCTCTTGACGCGGCACCGCGGGGCTGGTCTAATCCCGTCAGACCAACTGCATCCGAATGTCAATCGGATTATGGCCGCCCGGGGGACGTCCCGACCTCGGCCACAACCAGCCTAGTCAAACCGTTCGGTTGCCCCCCGACATCCGCCGCGGCTCGATTCGCGCACGTGCAGTGGAGTTACCCACTCCGTCAGAAGATCCGTACCGTGCCGCGGCCACGAAGGTGGCGTCACACCCGAACTCCACCGACCCGAATCTCACACGCATGGAGAGTGCAATGTTTGCAGCAGTGTTTCGCGCCGTCGCCTGGTTCCTGACGCTCTTCATGGACTACTCGGGACACCCGCTTTGGGAGTACGAGTCCTGTGCAATGTCCGACACCGAAGACAGTCACAAGTAGGCCACTGCTACCCCACCTGAGCGAGAATCCGGACGAAATGAAGCCGTCAGCGACACCGGCAGACCAACCCGGCCATGCTTCAACGACAAAGGGGCAGTCGAGGTGATCGACCAGTCTGGTTCTACAAGGAGCGGTACAAAGTTCGCAACATTGTTGAGCGAACTTCGGAACAATGGCGGCGCAGTGGCGTGAGTTGGCCACAGCTACGACAACCCCGCTCCGCCCTGCCCCAACGGGATATCCGCCGATGCAAAACAAGCGCCTTCCGCCGAACGGTCCACGGGAGGCTGCAATTCCGCCGTCCCGGCAGGTTGCGTTTTTCAGGATGTTGACGAAGAACAGCCGCCGTGATCTACTTCACTCCTCCGATCGATATTCGAGTGTGACTCGGATTCGATTCGGCGAGATCCTGTTGACGTAGGCGGGCCACCCGGTTTCCACCCCGGCGCCACGATCCCTTCGAACTCGACCGGCGACGAGCCGCCCACCTGTCGCAGCGGAGATGCATAAACGCCGCGGTTGGGGCACGGATTGACACATAGGAACTCAACGATGAACACGATGAGCAAGGACGAGCAGTACATCCTCGATTTCGCCCGCCGGTGGACTCCGTTTGGTGGTCCAAGCGCCGAGGAGATCATGGTCAACCTGGGAATGACACCCGCTCGGTACCGCGAACGCCTGAGGAGCATCGTTGATGAGCCTCACCTCCGCGGGTTCCGGGACCCGGTTCTTCGCGGCAAGCGGATTCGAACGATTGAGGCCTGATACAGCCGAACCGCGTTGTGCCTAGCAGTTTTTTGCGCCGAAGTCGGCGGTTGCCACCCACAAGTTTGTCCTCTGTCGACGCACAGAACGCAGGGAACGAGCATAACCGACACTGCCCGCGCGTAAAACGTCAACCAACAATGGAGGAAATGATGACTACCCGAACGCACCGGCCTCGTACCGCAGGTATGTGCATTGCTGCGACTGTTGCCGTCAGCGTGATGTCCGCCGGTGTGGCGAATGCGGATACCTCCATTCTGCTACCTGACGGGACGAAGGCGGGTCCGAACGCGACGGTGACTCGGTCCGCGGAGAGCGCGTTAGTCTCGCCGTCATTGGCGGCCAACGCGGCCGGCCGTACGGCATGGGTGTCAGGCACCGTGACCGTAGACGTCAAGGGCATCGAGGAAGTCACCGAAGTTGCCAGCGCGAATGGAACTTCCGATACGTCCGGAACGTACAACGGCACGAACGGATCGACTACACACGGCGTTTCGCGGGTATCGACCGGGTACATCGTGGGTTGCCAAGTGGACGTCACGGGTCTGTCGGCAAACCCATCGTTCAGCTTGGGAATGGACTCGCTCGCGTCGTCTGTAGGACTGACGGTTCCGCTGAACTCGGGTGAAATCAAGTACGTTCTGATCACCGCCAAGGACATCCCAAAGGATGGCCCCTACACGTTGCAGTACCACGACGCCGAGCTTCAGATCCAGAACTGTGGCGGATTTGCGCAGGCCCGTGCGTACACGGTGGTGGAGATCGTGGGCAACGACTACTCGAAGACGGTTCTATATGGAGCCCCGTTCAGCATTGGCTGATTCCGCGGTTCTTCCTATCCAACTTTCTCGCAGTTGCGAGCCTTCCATCCCGGAGAGGGAACAATGATCATCAACCCTAAGAACGGTGTGCGCCTGGCCGCGGTCGGTGCCGCTGCTGCCGCAGCGGTAGGCTTCGTCTCCGTCGGTGCGGCAAACGCCGATACCTTCGTTCCGTTGCCTGGTGGCTCGATCACTCAGACGTTGGCGGACGGCACCATGGTGACGGTGAACCTGACGGACGAGAGCGCAAACATCTCACCATCGCTAGGAGCGACTCCGTTGCACCGCAACGCCTTTGTTTCTGGGAAGGCCTCCGTCAGCCTTGAGAGCGAAGGAGTACAGGCCGCCTACATCTACCCCGGCTACGTCTTGGCCTGTCAGGTCGATTTCGGCGCCGGCCTCGGTGCCGACGCCGGCGCATCGATCACCCCGAGCGAACTCGCCGGCGGGACTGCGACGATTCCGTACTCCGGTGGGACAAATGGGGGCATCACCCTCGGTCCCGGCCAGGCCGTCCCGGTTGACATCCTGGATCAGGAGTATGCCGACGGATATGGAAATGAAACCCACTGGGGTGGAAACTACTTCGAGGGTAGCTCGGGCTCGATCACCTGGACGGATTCCACCCTCGCAGTGAGCGGTTGCGCCGGGTACGCTCAAGCGCGCGCCTATGTCAGCGTCGAAGTCGAAACCGACAGCGTCAAGAGTGTCGTCGTCTTGTGGGGACAACCGTTCAGCATCGGCTGAGGCATACATTCGCCGGGGCGACTTCAGACATATACCTGAGTGATTTCATGGGTTGTGCACACAACCCTGTGGGCAATAACTAGACGACTGCTATGGTGAGATTCTCGACCGGGTCCGATGTTCCGGCGCTTCGCCCGCTTTTGATGCACATCGGCGCAGAACAAGAATCTTCTGGCGCCGGTTCGGCGGTTGCAGCTATTTCGCCCCAGCAACCTGCTCAGATGCTCGACTGGTTCGACACCGACTTCGTCTGCCGAGTGGCCATTCGCGCACCAGTAGCCGCAAATTCGTGGTGCCACACGACCCTTCGCGACACCAGGCGATAAGGCGTTTCCTCCCTCGGTAGCTGATGTCATAGTCCTCACCTACTCCGGAGCTACCGGGTCGCGGCGACAGCACGAGGGCCAGGCGCGGGTGAGCGTGAGCGTGGTCGGCCGCAGCAACTTCGCGCCGATCGGATCGGCGGCAGCGGGCCGCGCGGAAACCGCCCGCCCGCGTGGTGCGGACCTGGACGAGGCGGAGACCTGGACATCATGACATCTCTACGACTAACTACTTGCTGCGGTGAACTAGTCGATATGCGAGTCGACCAGCCGTTCGGGGTGCTCGCCGAAGTAGGCCGTACAGTCGCCGACTTCTGAGTGCCATTCCGGTGACGCATGACCCGGTGAAGCTGATGGGTCGGCGGGCACTTCTCAGGCGAAGGTAATCCATACGATCTAATCTGTGGGACCAAATTGTGGGAGGGCACAGATGATGAGCACATTGGGTCCGCGACCCCTGCAGCGTGATCCACACGATCCGCGCGTCAGTCCCCTCGAACTGTTCTTCGATGTCGTCTACGTTTTCGGGATCGGGCAGCTGGTGCACCACCTGGTCGAACATCTCACCTGGACGGGACTGGCGCAGACACTGGTGCTGTACGTTGCGGTGTTCCTCGCGTGGTCCTACACGTCGTGGGCCGGTTCACTGACCGACCCCGACAGGTCACCGGTTCGTATGATGCTGCTGGTGATCATGGTGCTCGGACTATTCATGAACGTCGCAGCGCCGGAGGCATTCGGCGAGGCAGGGTGGTTGTTCGTCGCGACCTACCTCACGATCCAGATCGGACGAACGCTCTGGCTGTTGACCATCGGGCTCGACGACGTCATGCGCCGACATTCCCAGCGTGCACTCGTGTGGCTCGTGGCAACCGCACCGCTGTGGATCACGGGTGCGGTGGTCGACGGTCCCGCCCGACTGATTCTGTGGGGTATCGCCACGGTGATCGACCTACTCGGCCTCCTGGTCGCGCACCCCCTGCCGGGAAAACGATTCCACTCCGAACACGTCGACTTCGCGGCCGAACACCAATTCGAGCGAGCCCGGCTCTTCTTCATCATCGCGCTGGGGGAAACGGTGCTCACAACCGGATCCGCCGTTGCCAGTGCACCCCTGGAACCGATGACCCTCTTGACCGGTGCCGTGGCAGTCATCGGCACCATCGCCGTGTGGTGGGTGTACTTCCGCCGTTCCGAACCCCGCGCAGTGAGTAAGGCCATTGCCGGCCGGGACCCCGTGAGGACCAGCCGTTACGCCATCAACACTCTCTTTGTGATGGTCGCCGGACTACTCGCGATCGCGGTCGGAGATGAATTGGTGATCGCGCATCCCACTGGTCACACCGATGCCGTGACCAATGCGTTTCTCTTCGGCGGCCCGTTCCTCTTCTTCTCCGCGCAGACCTGGTACATGCGGGCGGTGATGAGCGAGATGCCAAGATCGCGGCCGATAGCCCTGGTCACACTCGCCGTGCTTGCAGTGGCAACACTGCCCGCCCCGCCCTACCTGGCGGGATGCGCCGCCCTGGCCGTGGTGCTCGGTGTCGCGATCGCCGACGGCCGACGCGCGACCGCCGAAGAAGCACACCTGGCTTCCCTCGACACCAGGGAATGACCGGGGATTCCCAGAACGGGCGCCACATCCACTGAAGCGAAGGGTTCGTGCATCAGGAGCATGCTCGGGCGGTAGGCCAATGCCCTGGCAATCGCTACTCGCTGCTGCATGCCGCCCGAGAGTTGCCAAGGATAGAACTTGCCTTTGCCTTCTAGGTCAACAGCTGCCAGGGAGTCGTGGGCAATCTTCCGGGCCTCATCCTTGTCCAGCCCCTTGTACTTCAATGGGAAGGAGACTTTTTCTCTCAATCCTCATCCACGGAAGCAGAGAACGACTGTAGTCCTGGAAGACGTATGTCATCTCTTTGGGTGGGGCGGTGACGGTGTTCCCCATCAGTTTGACGACGCCAGTAGTGCTGGGCATCGGTCGTGCCCGAACAGATCCCGGTCCTGCACTTCTCCGAAGCCCTCGAGCTCGTCGGTGCCGCACCGGACGAACCCGACCTCGTCCCGGAACACGAACGCATCCTCGGCAAGTGGGCGAAGTCGCAGTTCGGCTCGGACTTTCTCGCCGTCGAGAGATACCCGGCGGGCAACGCCTGCACAACCATGCCGACTACATTGCGGCGCTGGCCTCTCGCAGCGAAGACCCGGCCGACTATGCCCCTTACCTCGAAGCGATGGGACGCGGCATGCCCCCGCACGGCGGGTTCGCTATCGGCCTAGGGCATGTCTCCCAAT
>NZ_LTCZ01000180.1:0-12558 GCF_001583455.1 Rhodococcus sp. LB1
CCGCCGCCCGACCGGGGCCGGACGAGGCGCCGCGGGCTCGGGGAAACGCGCTTCCGGTGCGGGAGACGTCGGTGGTGCGGGAGCGCCGAGTCCGGAATTGACGGCGAAGCTGGAACCGAGGAAGGGCCCGGCGAAGGTTCCGCTCAATACCCGGGTCCTGGCCTCGACGGAGGCCCGGTTGAACTGGCTGGTGAACGATCGCCAATCCACGGTGACCAATGTCGTGGACGTGGCCCTGCAGGAGTTCTTCGACCGCTACCGCGTCCCGCCGGCAGATCATGACGGCCGGATCACCGAGCAGGAGTCATGAGCAGTCCGTGGGAACAGATACCCCTGTTCGCACTGCCCGAGACAACCCTGACGACATCTCCCGATTCCACCGATGACGTTCTCCCTGACGATGACGTTCTTCCCGACGACGACTTTCTTCCTGACGATGACGTTCTTCCCGACGACGACGCTGTCGCCGTCGATGCTGATGTCTTCGTCGAAGCCGATCATGCGGATTCTGAGCCGGCCGCTGCCGCCCACCCTGCATCGCCCGAGCGGTCGGATGTGGCCGAAGCCGCCGACCCCGCCGAAGCCCCGTCCCCGCCGACACCCGAGACGGACAGCGAAGCGGCCGTCAGCGCTGCGGTGGACGGCGACGAAGTGCACGACGACGCGGCCGGAAGCGACACGGCTGGCAGCGACACGGCTGGCAGCGACACGGCTGGCAACGACGCGGCCGATAAGCCGGTGTGGGAGGCGCTGCCCGCAGGAGAAGAAGCCGATGGCCATGCGTTGATCGTGACCGCCGACGGGACCTACACACCCTCCGGGCGGGAGTTGACCGGTCCCGTCGACGCGGTCGAGAAGCTGGACAAACTGATCCGCTGGGCCTCGCTGACACCGTTGGGCGCCCCCGCACAGATCTGGGTCGTCGGACAGGCCGCGTGCGAGCTGCTCGGGTGGATCATCGACCCCGGCAGCGAAGACGACGTCGACGACATGGAAGCCCTCCGCAACCGCGCCGCCCAGGAACTGACCGCGGTCCTGCACGCCACCCTCACCCCACTGCTGAACGCGGGCTGGGAGTTGCGCGGCGACCCGGGGCACGTGGTGCACCTGTCCCGCTCGATCGGGAACTTCACCTCGATGGTCGATGTGGTGATCGAACCATACGTGTGGACGTACTGGAACAAGGACTTCGGGTGGCACAACCGGGTCGGTGACATGGGCATCCTCGGCTCACCGACGGCCGGAACGTATCTCCCGGATGACGACCTGCCGGCGGCACGGGAACTCGGTCGCCGGTTGGCCTGGTGCGCCCGGCACCTCGGGGTGCTCCCGGGGCCAACGCCCGCGCGTACCGGCGCCGCCCTCGTCGACAAGATCAAGCGGGAACGCACCCGCAGCGGTAAAGGCATCGTCGTCACCACACCCGGTTCGGTCCCACCGCTGGACGGCCCGCCGCGGGGAGACCTCGAACCCGCTGTCGGCTGGACCCGCGTCCCTCGATCGATCAACGCGCCGCCTACCTCGCATCCGCTGGCATGCTCGAGTTCGGCTACGGGCAGCCCAAACACCTGACCGGTGACACTGCCGCTGCTGCGGCGGTGGGGGAGAAGGGTGCCCCGTTCGGGCTGTGGCGGATCACCCTGCCTGCCGGGCAGTCACTGTCGCTTCCCGGGAAGCTCCCTCTGCCGCACCCGCACATGCTCGCCGACCAACAGGTGCAGACCTGGGTGACGGAGGAATCGGCGCCGACCGGGGTGACCTCGACGACCTCAACATCACCGAGGCCTGGGTCTACCCACAACAGGGCCGGGCGCTGGACAAGTGGGCCAAAATCCTGCGCGAGGCCCGGAAGGCCGCGGTGGACACCGACGACGACGCGACGAAGCGGTTCCTCGGCACCTGCTACAAGGGCTACATCGGGCGAATGGTCAACCCGGACATGTGGACTGCGAAGCAGATGCAACATCACCACCAACCGCTCTGGCGTGCGTCGATCATCGCGCACTGCCGGTGGCGTGGCCGCCGTGTGGCGATGCGGATTGCCCGCGAGCACAATCGTTGGCCGGTCCGCACCGTCACCGACTCCTGGGTGTACCTCCTCTCGGGCGGTGAGGACATCGCCGACGCAAGCGACGCGTTGGGGAAGATGTCGGTCGAGAAGGACGTGGTCCTCACCGACACCCTCCTGTCCGCCTTCACTTCGGCCCAGGACGTGCACGAGGTGAACCTCGCGATCAAGGCGGCCTTCGCCGACAACGAGGACGCCGACGACGACGACGGGGAGGGGGTGCTCTGATGGCCCTGCATCTTCCGAAGCCGCGCACCAAAAAGCCGGCGCAGGAGGCGGTCGGCCTCGACGGACTCAAGGTCTCCGTGGCCAACGCCGCGACCAGCGGTGTCGAGAAGTCGAAGCAGGTCAAGAGCGGGGGGCTGGCGGGTCTGACGAGCAAGGTCTCGGTCAAGCAGTTACGCGAGGAGCTCGGTAACGAGGGCCTGCGGCAGGCCGCGATCGATGCAGGCCGCACACCGCCGTCGGCTCGCACGTTGCGCCGGTGGGCGCAGCAAGGCCGCATCCCGCACCCGGACGTCCTCGAGCGAGCCCAACGCCGTGCCGCGATCGAACGCCTCGGCGGTGTCGATGCCGTGGCGGCGAAGATCGGGCGGTCCCGCTCCGCCGTCTCCCGGTACCGGTCCGGGGAAACGAACGAGTTGCGTGCCGACGCGAGCAAGAAGCTCAAGAACGTCAAGGCCGAGGACATCATGAAACGCGCCGGGGTGTTGCGCCCGGACGGAACCCCGAAAAGAGCGGTCATCCGGGTCAAGGGTGGTGTCATGGTCCGTAACGGTGCCGACGAGGGCTACGACTACCGGGTGCGGACACTGGATTTCGCGAACTCGGACACACCGTTCACCAGTGAAGAGTCCCGCGAACTGGCCGCCGCACTGGCCAACGACGATCACGCCCGAGTCGTCGCACTGCTGGAGCGGCACGCCACCCTCGACTACCCCGAGAACAAGGGTTTCGACAAGTTCCACATCGACTGGATCTGATCTAGAGGGGACGTGTCGTTTCCGCAGTTCATACTGCGGGGACGAGACGCGGGCGTGCGCGGTGGGTCGGGCGGCAGGCGACGTGCGAATGAGGGTTATCCACATACCCCGTTGAATCTGGCTGCCGAATTCGGTCACCGTATGCACCTCACCTCATCGGTGTGTGTTCGGTGGCTGCGCGTGGCATCCCGGAGCGGCATCGAGGGGTGAGCTTCATAGCTCGCCGGCGACAGATGAGGTGCCCATGCCCGCAAGACGTTCGAGAGCCCGCCACCTCGTTGCTCTCGTGGTGTGCGCGACCGTCGCCGGCGGCGGTGTCGCGGTGACCGCCCCCGCGATCGCGCACGCCGACCCCACCGGCTGTGCGGCGACGTTCAATCTGCTCATCCCCGGGACCTGGGAGACCTCCGAGAACGCCGACCCCCACCAAGCGGTGGGGATCCTCGCACCGGTCGCCGACGCCATCGCCGCTGCCCACGGGGACCGGGCGCAGGTCTACACCCTCCCGTACATGGCCCGCGCGTTCGACAACGGACACACCTACGCCGACAGCAAAATCGACGCCCTCACCAAGGCCACGGCGGTACTCACCGACATCGCGAGTAGGTGCACGAACACGAAGTTCACGATTACCGGCTACTCCCAGGGCGCCGACGCCGCCGGCGATCTTGCATCGGGGATCGGCAACGACCACGGGCCGGTGCCCGCCGACCGGGTCCTGGCCGTCGGCCTGCTCGCCGACCCCGGCGCCGGCACCCAGGGCTCCGCCATTGTGGGCCCGCGCACCTCCGGCGAAGGCATCGCCGACCCCCGCCCCCAGGGAATGGGCACACTCTCCGGCCGGGTTGCTTCGATCTGTGATCCCGGGGACTTGTACTGCTCGATCCGCAAGGGCGACAACCCCCTCCTCGGCTCGCTCGGGTCGATTCTGAGCAAGACCCCCAGCACGAACGGTGACACCAGCAACACCGGCGGCACCGGCAACTCCCAGCTGGCCACCGCCCTAACCTCGGACTTCTCCGGCGCCGACCTACCCGCACTCGGCCGGGGTGTCGCAGCCCTCGGACAGCAGCTCTCGCAGCCGAATGTCGATGTCGGCGGCGTTGCAGCGACGGCATCGTCCATCGCCGGCACGCTCGCCCCGATCGTGGATTTGATCGACTCCGGGACCGCACACGCCGCCACCGCAGAGCTGTCCGCCGCCCCGGTAGGTAGCCCCGAACACAGTGCCTCCCAGGTGCTCTCGAAGGCCGGGTCATCCGATCTGTCCGCCGCGCTGGGCACGGTGACGACGATCGCCGACACCGCGGGGAAGCTGGCCGAGTCGAGCACGTCGACCGTGGCCGGGACATCGGAAGACTTGCCGCATCTCTCGACCGCGGCCACCACTCTCGGCCGCCAGGTCGCCCCGCTGACCTCGGTTCCCGCCGATGCGCTCGCGTCGGCCTCGACTGTGCTGTCGGTGCTCAAGCCGGCCACGGTGGTGGGGCAGGTGCTCAACGTCGCTACCGAGGTGACCGCGCTCGACGTGCCCGGCATCCTGAACAACCTCACGGTGCTGCCGCAGAAGGTCGCCGCGCTCGACGCCCACGGCGCGCACCAGGTGGCGGGGGAGCTGAACAACCAGTTCGCGCCATTGGTGAAGATGGCCGCGGCCGTGGATCTGCGCTGGGTGTCTCAGGTGCTGTCGGTCATCCCGGACCCCACCGGGTACACCCAGATCGCCGCACTCGTCGCGTCGATCCTGGGCGGCGTCGATGTCATCCGGCTGGCCACCCTCATCGGCGAGATCCAGGAAATCGCCTGGACCGCGGTGGAGAAACTGCTGCCACCTCCCGGGCAGGCACCCGACCCCCTCGGCGCGGGTGCCGCGATGGCCGGCCTGCTGCCCGTCGGCCTCGACCTGGCCTCGGTGGCGGTGACCATGCTCTCCGGCAAAGCCACCAAGACCCCACCGGAACTACTCGGCAAGCAGTCAAGCGCGGCCACCAGCATCAGTACCCAAACGGAGAACGTTGATCTGCCGGCGTTGACCGGCTCGTTGACGACCATGGCCCAGTCGCAGGGTGCCGAGGACCTGACCGCCCTGGTCGGCGAAGGCCTCAAGGCCGCGAGTTTCTTCACCTCCGGCGCCCACACCAACTACAACGCCCTGGTCGTCGACAACGCCGGCCGCAACGCGATCACCTGGCTGTCCGACTGGCTCAATCTGCAGATCGGACGATCCGTATGACCTCCCGCGCCCACAACCCCGCCGCCCGCTGGACCTTCTGCACTCTGTGTCATCACCGCGGCTATCACAGCCGCGCCGACGCCAAAGCGGTCCGCAAAAGGCACCCCGGCGAGAAGGGACTCGCCGTGTTCGTCTGCCCACACACCACCGGGCTGTTCCACATCGGTCACCGCCCAGAAGCCCTGAGCAACGGGCAGATCGACCGACAACGACTGCGCCACCAAGCGGTCCGCACCGCGGAAGGTCCCCAGCGATGACCGCCCTGGCATCTCACGACCCGACCACACCAGCGAAGGACCTGACATGACGATTTGCCGCATCCAGTCGGGCGATCCCACATCCCCGGTCATCCTGCACGTCCCGCACGCATCCCGGGCGATCCCCGACACCGTGCGCGCGGGACTGCTCCTCTCCGATGCCGAACTGCACAGGGAATTGGACGAATCCACCGACACCGCAACCGACCTCATCGCCCAGGGTGCCGCCAACTACGCCACGGCAGGGCGGGGCAGACCCTGGCTGGCGATCAACCAGGTCTCCCGATTGGTCATCGACCCGGAACGTTTCCCCGGCAACGACGAGCCGATGAACGACGTCGGTAGGGGAGCGGTCTACACCCGCACCTGCACCGGCACCCTACTGCGGCCCGAACCCGCACCCGACAGCCAGTACCTGATGGACGCCTACTTCCATCCCTACGCCGCCACCATGTCGGAGCTGGTCGACGACCGGCTCGCCGCCACCGGTGCAGCGGTGATCATCGACGTGCACTCCTACCCGCACCGCCCGTCCGCCTTCGAAGACCCCACCCGGCCCAGACCCGCGCTCTGCATCGGGATCGACGACTTCCACACCCCCCAGTGGCTGACCGACCAGGTACTGGCCGCGTTCGCCGGACTCGACGAGACCGCGGTCAATGCCCCGTATGCCGGCTGCTATGTGCCCCTGAACCGGTATCGCTCCGACCCCCGGGTCAGCGCGGTGATGATCGAACTCCGCCGCGACCAGTACCTGAACACCGATCACACCCCGGACCCGACCAAGATCGACGCACTGTCGTGCATGCTCGCCACCTTGGTGGACCGATGCACCGCGGCGGGGGCCGCACACTGATGTGCAAGCCGAAACCGGGCCCCCGCTGCACCCCGCACGTGCGGACGCGCCTGCAGCGGGCGCACCGCACCCTCGCCGACACCCGCACCGCGCTCGAACGCAACCCGGACGACCCGACGCTCGGCGAACGCGTCCGCCGCGCCGAAACCGCCGTGGCCGAGAATCGGGCACTGTACGACTCCACCCCCGGCGGACAGCGTGAGCTGCGGGAGCAGATCGCCCGCGAATCCGACACCGCCGCCCGCGCGAGTCTGCAGCAGCGCCTGACGGCAGGCGAAGAACTGCGTGCCCGGCAGATCGCCGCGCTACGCCATACTCAGCAGGGCCAAACACAGGAGAACAACACTGATGAACAACGAACCGACACTGACACAGGCACAGCGCGAAGCGTTCTGGGCCCGGCAGGAGGGCTGGACCCCGCAGATGCCGGAGCCTCAGCGGCGCGCAATCGAACAGAAATGGAACGACGAGGCGATCAAGCTGGCGGAGTTCCACGGCTTCTGATCAACCACCGGGAACTCCTCCCCACCGCCACACATTCCCTGCCCGAGGACCGTGCCCAGTATCTGCGGGCCGAGGGCTACAGCACCCCCGACCTCTACGAACTGTCCCCCGGCGATGCCGACCTCTACCACACCCAGATGAGCGCACTGAAGGACAACAACCCGTACGCCGCCTCGGTCTTCGTGTACGACATCGGCGAATACCGGCGCATGCGACTGCTCATCACCGACGACGGCAAGGCCGGCATCGCCCTCAAGGGCGACGAGGTGGTCTCCGTCTACGCGCACCGCGACTGCCGCCACCCCCGGGCTGGGCGTGCACTACTGGAAACCGCGGTCGCACAAGGCGGCCGACGCCTCGACTGCTTCGACACCGTGCTCCCCGACCTGTACAGCAGGGCCGGATTCGTCGCCGTTGCCCGATTGTGCTGGAATGACGACTACGCACCCGACGGCTGGGATTACACCACCTTCCGGCAGTTCAACGCCGGACGACCGGACGTGGTGTTCATGGCCTACGACCCTCAGGCGGTCGACTCGACCTACCGCCCCGGCGCCGGTATGTACGTCGACGACTACGACCAAGGCGTTCACGCGGCCCGCACACACTCGGACTCCGGCCAGTGACCCCAGTTTCGAAACCCTGCGTCCGTCTGGGGAGGCTTGACAGGGAGGCGCGGCCGCGTGAGCCGTCTGTCGGTGACGCTCGGTAAACTCGGGGTCGTTCTGCTGAACATCCCCCCAGATTTTGTTCGCAGAACACCCCCCAGTGGCCCGGCATCACCCCCCGATGCCGGGTCACACCCTGCGGGCAGGGCAAACTCATCGAGAAGGCGCCGTCGCCGCCTGCACCCGGAACGGGTCGTGAACTGGAAAGATGACACGTCCCCATCGACTCGGGTTCGAGGGGATCTGCCCCACCATCCCGGCATACAGTTACGCAGGGTTACATCTACCTCTTCTGTCTGATCCGCGTCGCTTGTAGGCTTCCGCGCATGACTGACAGCGGACGTGAACTCGATCTCGTCATCTACGGTGCCACCGGGTTCGTCGGAAGGTTGCTCGCCGACTATCTCGCACGCACCGCCCCGGAGGGTGTGCGGATCGCTCTCGCCGGACGGTCACAGGCGAAACTCGAGGCCACCCGGGCGGCGCTCGGGCCCCGCGCCGGCGACTGGCCGATCGTCATCGCCGATGCCGACGACCCTGTCGCGCTCGCCGAGCTGGCTTCCCGCACACGGGTTGTCGCCACCACGGTGGGACCGTACGCGAAGTACGGCACCGAACTCGTCACCGCCTGTGTCGCGGCCGGCACCGACTACGTCGACCTGACCGGGGAGGTGCTGTTCGTCCGAACCAGCATCGACGCCCACCACGACAAGGCCCGGGCCAACGGTGTGAAGATCGTGCACTCCTGCGGCTACGACTCCATCCCCTCCGACCTGGGCGTGCACGTACTGCACCAGAAAGTCCAGGCCGACGGCGCCGGGGAACTGACCGACACCACCCTGGTCGCGTCGCTGCGCGGCGGAGTCTCCGGTGGGACGATCGACTCGCTGCGCACCCAGATCGACGTGTCGAAGAAGGATCGGGCGCTGCGTCGGCTCGCCGCCTCCCCGTACTCATTGAGCCCCGACCGGACGAAGGAACCCGACCTCGGCCGACAATCCGACGTCGCCGCCGTGGACGGCGCGGACATCGCCCCGCAGGTACGCGGGTGGAAGGCGCCCTTCGTCATGGGCTCCTACAACACCCGCATCGTGCGGCGTAGCAACGCACTCCAAGGGTGGGTGTACGGCCGCAAGTTCAAGTACCGCGAGGTGATGAGCGTCGGCGACTCGCGCCTGTCCCGCGTCTACGCGGCCGGTGTCGCGGCCATCCTCGGCGGGCTCGTCCTCGGTCTCAGCGTTCCGCCCACCCGGTACGTCCTCGACCGCGTCCTCCCCGCACCCGGCGAGGGCCCCAGCGAGAAAACGCAGCGCAATGGCTACTTCGCGATGGACATCTACACCACCACCACGACCGGCGCCCGGTACGCGTCCCGGGTGACGGCGCAGGGCGATCCCGGATACCGGGCCACCGCGGTCCTGCTGGGGGAGTCGGCCCTGAGCCTGGTGCTCGATCGCGACCGGCTCCCCGACGAGGCCGGCGTCCTCACCCCGGCCACCGCGCTCGGCGACGTGCTCGTCGAACGACTGCGCGCGGCAGGGGTGGAGATTTCCGCCCGCAAGCTCTGATTCGCCTCGGCTGATGACGATCGCACGCTCAGAACTCGCCCACCCAAACCTTCCGATCGCACGCATTGTCTGCATTACGTGCAATTAGGGCGGCCAGGCCCGACGTGTAGCCGTCCGTCGGGCCGGGTGGTGTGCGCGAAAGACTTTGTGGAAACGGAGTTCTCGCGTCAGTGCGTTCCGATCCTCACGGCGCGCCGCCGCCGCGTTCTCGTGCGGTTGCGGCCGCTTCGGCGACGGAGCCGCGATGGATCGGCCCGTGTCCGGGCAGGAGAATGTCGGCGTCCAACTCTCCGATGATGCGCAGTGACTCCGCGGCCATACCGCGGTCGTGGTCGAACCACTGCGGCAGCAATTGAGGTCCGGCGACCTGTGAGGTCAGGTGCCCGGTGATCAGGGCGTCACCGGAGATCACCACACCGCGATCGGGAAGGTGGTAGATGGTGTGACCGGAGGTGTGGCCGGGCGCGAGAACCGGGACGGGGGCACCCGGGCAGGTCAGGGCGCCGGGTACGGGCATCGGGGTGGGGGAGTCGATGCCGTACTTGGCCGTGCCACCGAGGCGGATCAGCTTTGTTGCCCACGACAGGACCCCGGGTCGCCAGATATTGCTGAGCACATCCCAGGGTGTCGCGACCTCGTGGCATTCCCGGCGGGCGTGCGCTACTTCGTCGGGGTGTACCAGTACCGGCGCCCCGTAGGTCTCGGCGAGATACTGTGCGCTGCCGACGTGGTCGACATGCGCGTGGGTGATGAGCACGGCCTCGATGCCCCGAGGGACCCGGCCGATCGCTCGGATCGAGTCCTCGACATCACCGCGCTGCGCCGGGTAGCCGGTGTCAATCACGGTCACCGCGTCGCCTTCGGTGAGCAGCACCCAGTTGACCATCTCGGTGTGCACAAAGTACACGCCATCGGCGATTTCGACGGGCTTCATCGCGTGACCACTGCCGGCATGCCGACGTCGTGTCGCACATCTGTGGTGACCTGCGCGCCCAACGCCCGGCGGTAGTCCATTCCGTCGTAGTCGACGAGCGTGTCGTGCACCGATCCGACCCCCATGCAATCTCTCCTCTTGTGTGCTGTCTCCAGCGGGTGAGGGTACGTGGTCAACCGTGGCGAGGGGTGACGCGGTGGCGTAGTGGGTCGATCTGTCGCTGTGCGATGGCCTTGTTGCCGTGTCAGTGCCACCGGCGGTGTGGACTATCCGACGGCGCCATATGTGGAATGGTTTTGCGCTCAGCGGTTTCGGTGTGGCTGGCGGGGCGGGCATGAGGAGGTCGTGGCGCCTGAGGTCGTGCGATGTGACTGTGGGCACTTCTTCTCAACATCGGGCGGCACGTGACCTCCCGCCCGATGCCTGGCATGCGGTGGTGCCGCGCGTGGCGCCGGGGGAGCTCATGGTCGCACGGGCGGTCTAGCCATGTCAGGACGTGCGACGGCGGTCGCCATGCCGCGTGCCGTCACTGCCCCGGCGAGTCGGCACTGAGTCTGTCCCTCCCCGGCGAGGCAGGTCGTTCTCACCCCGGCAGCTGCACTCGGGAGACACCCCTGACCGATTGGCTGCGGAACGTCGACGTGGAAGTTACCGCGCGCGGCTCGGCAAAGAGCGTGCGCGAGATCCACCGTCAGAACAGAGACATGTCGACACTGCTGTCGCAAACGACGAGGTCCTTTCGCTTCGAGGAGAGACACATGATGTTCTGGTACGTGTTGTCCAGCTAGAGGGACCCTCTCCACGGGTTCCAAACCTTGCAATTTATCGCTGTAGTGTTGGAACGTATGGACCGCTGTCGGACCCCCGAACGCGTGTGCGGGCATTACAGCACGCCGTTGTAGGGTCCCTTCGAGGACGGTCCCGCACAGCGTACCGTCGTGTTGCAGCCGGTCTGCCGGGCCGACCGCCGGGCCGACGACCGAACTGCCACCCGCATCGCCGGGAAGGCGATGGACTGGAAGGACTCTCACCAGATGGCTAACCCACATCGACTGACCACCGACCAGGTCGTCGACCTGATCAAAGAGGAGACCGGTACCGAGCTGTCTGCCTCGACGTTCCGCGGGTACGTCTCCCGTGGCCAGGCGCCGGCGCCGGTGGAGAAGATCGGCCGCACTCCGCTGTGGAAGCGCTCGGAAATTGTCACGTGGGCGAACAACAGACCCGGTCAGGGTGCGCGCACCGACATCCCCAAGCCACGCCGACGCCGCGCCGAGTGATCATTTGTCACTTTTGCGACACCGAAGACCTGGACTCCGGTCCGCGGGAGTTCGCCCCCCTGCACCTGGATGGGGCTGGGCCGCACGACGCCAGCAGGCTCCCTGCACGGGGGAGCGGAGGTGGGTACAGGCGGCGGTGGACACAAAGGAATGCGGCGGCCCGACGTGCCTCCACCCGACGGGTGCCGTTGATGCCGCACGCGTAGGACTGAGAGTGCTTCTGCGGCTTCATGGGTCGGTTGTCGGACGGGGCGATCGGAGGAGCGCTCCGGCACCCGGAACTCGAATTGCATCACAGTGACGAAAATGGCAATGGGTCGCGTGGGTCGGGATTGTCTGGTGAAAGCAGGTTGGCGCTGGTGATGAGGATCCTCGAAGGATTGCGGCGGCGGCCACTCGCACACGATGGCTGGGTGCTGTGCGACGACGAGACTGATCGCCGGCATCTGGTGCGATGCAATCATAGCTAGCGTAGCTAGCGCTGATGCGGTGTCTGGCGCGAGTACTGTTGTTTCGTTCGTATCGATGAAGGTGGGAGTGGAATCCGTGGCGCGTAGGGCTGTGGTGGAGTGGGTGGACGATATCGACGGGACCGTGTTCGGCGACGAGGGGGAGAGCATCAACTATGCGGTTGATGGCGTCGAATACGAGATCGACCTGAAGGGCGAGCACGCCAAGGAGTTCCGCGACGCTCTCGACTACTGGATTGCTCATTCCAGGAGGGTCGGCGGCACGAAGCGCCGCTCGAATCGGGTAACGGACCCGATCGGATCGACTCCGAGGACGGGGGAGGTCAAGAAGATTCGGGAGTGGGCGACAGAACAGGGCTACGAGATGCCCTCTCGAGGCCGGATCCGTGCCGACATCGTCCAAGCCTTCCACGACGCCCACTGACATCGCATCGCGAGTCCGAGGGCGGTGCCGAACACGTCGGGTGGGACACCCGCGGCGGACAGTCCGCGTCGACGACCTGAATGTGTCGTTCACAGGTCGATGGCGGCACAGCCCGACGTGCTGCCGGCCGGTTAGGGAATTGATCGGGAATCTATCGGCTGGTGGCCCAGGTGTTCGAGTCGGTCGAGTTCGGCAAGGAGGGCGTCTCGACTGGTGTAGGTCTCGGCAGGGGCGCGAAAATCCTCGTCCGGGGAGGGATGGTGGACCTCCCACCGCGGTCCATCGGCAGCGGCAAAGCCGACCGCGATGTGTA
>NZ_LTCZ01000181.1:0-1576 GCF_001583455.1 Rhodococcus sp. LB1
TTCGTCGGCGTCGAGGAGGTCGAGGTCGCCGACCGGGCTGTCGGGATCGGCGATGATGGCTTCGAGGAGCCGGGTGAACCGGTCGGCGAAGCCGCGGACGGTGTCCTCGTCGAACAGGTCCTGTGCGTAAGTCAGCGCGGCGGTCAAACCCTGAGCGGCACCATCGCGGTCGACGCGTTCACTCACCACCAGCGTGAGGTCGAACTGGGTGGCGGTGTGGTCGATGTCCTCGATACGGGCGGTCAGTCCCGCCAGTTCGAGTTTCGGGTGCTCTTGGTTCTGGAAGACGAGCATCACCTGGAACAGTGGGTGTCGGGTGGTTGATCGTGTCGGGTTGAGGGCTTGTACCACCCGTTCGAACGGCACGTCGGCGTGCTCGAATGCGGCCAGGTCGGTTTCTCGCACCGTCGTGAGCAGTGTGGTGAAGCTGCTGGCCCCGTCGACCGGGGTTCGCAGTGCGAGGGTGTTGACGAACATGCCGACCAGGTCGTCGAGGGCCGGGTCGCCGCGACCGGCGACGGGGGTGCCGATCGTGATATCCCCGGTGCCCGACATCCGGGCCAGGAATATCGCGAATGCGGTGTGCAGCACCATGAACACGGTCGCGGTGTGTTGTCGTGCGAGTTCGGCTGCCGCGCGGTGGGTGGGCGCGTCGATGGTGAACGTGTGTGTTCGTCCACGGTGGGTGACGGCGGGCGGTGTTCGGTTGCCGGGCAGTTCGAGCTGTTCGGGCAGCCCGTCGAGTGTGGAACGCCAGTAGGTCAGTTGCTGCGCGAGCAACGAATCGGGGTCGTCGTCGGAGCCGAGTATTTCGCGTTGCCACAGGGTGTAGTCGGCGTACTGCACCGTCAGTGGTGGCCACGATGGCGTGTGTCCGCCGGTTCGGGCCGTATAGGCGGCCGTGAGATCGCGGGCCAGCGGGGCGATCGAGGAGCCGTCGGCGCAGATGTGGTGCAGCACCACGGCGAGCACGTGCTCGTTGTCGGCCGTCTCGAACAAGGCGGCCTGCACCGGCACCGATGTGGTGACGTCGAACTCGGACGAGGCCATCGACAGCAGTCGCGTGGCGAGCTCGTTCTCGGTCACCGCGGCGGTGGCGAATCCGCCGCTGATCTCGGCCGCCGGGACAACCACTTGGTGCGGGCCGGTCTCGGATTCTGGGTAGATCGTCCGGAGGGTCTCGTGCCGGTCCACGACGTCTGCGATCGCTGCCAGCAGTGCGGCCGTGTCCATGGTTCCCGACAGGCGTACGGCGAATGGAATGTTGTAGACCGGTGAGTGTGGGTCGAACCGGTTGAGGAACCAGATGCGTTGCTGTGCATACGATAGCGGGATGTGTTCGGTCCGGGTCCTCGGGAGCAGGGGTGTGCGTGCACCCGCAGCGGTCCGGGACTCGAGCCACGTCGACAGTGCCTGCACCGACGACGCCTCGAACAGCACCCGCATCGGTACCCGCGCATCCATCGCCACACTGAGCCGCGACACCACCTGCGTCGCGAGCAGCGAGTTGCCGCCCAGGGCGAAGAAGTCGTCGTCGAGCCCGACCCTCTCGCGATCGAGGACATCTGCGAACACG
>NZ_LTCZ01000182.1:0-24568 GCF_001583455.1 Rhodococcus sp. LB1
CCGAACACCAGCGACTCGGGATACTCGACGAGAACATCGAGCAGGGCACGGTTGATCGAGAGGGCGAGAGTCAGTAGGCCCTCGTGTTCTGGCAGTGGGCTGCCGACGATCTGGGCTCGACGGGCCGGGTAGGTCCGTCGTGGTTCGGCGGCCCTCGCCTCGTCGAGTCCCTCGGTCAGTGGCCGCATCACTGCGGCGGGACTGTCGAGTTGCGGCAGCTCGCCGACTTCCTCTGCGAGCGCGGCCACCTCGGCACGCTTGTTCTCGTAGAGCCCGAGGATGTCGGCGGGGCTCAGGTGTCCTCGCTCGATCAGCCGCTTCGCCGTGCACAGCAACGGATCCCGGTCGAAGTCTGCGATGATTTCGCTGGTGGTGCGATAGGCGGCTTCGAAGTCGGAGCCGGCGTGGCCCATCAACCGCACGGTGCGCAGGTGCAGGAACGCCGGCTTGCGGTGCCTGCGAACCCAGTCGGCGGCATGCTTCGCCGTCGCGTACGCCGCCGGCAGATCGGAGCCGTCCGCCTCCAAGTAATCGAGACCTTCACGGTTGCCGAAGTTCGCGCAAATCCACCCCTTCGGCGTCTTGGTGCTGATGCCGATGCCGTTGTCTTCGCAGACGAACAACAGCGGAAGCGGAAGGCCCTGGAAGGCCGAGTGGATGGCGGTGTTGATCGCGCCGATCGCGGTCGAGTGGTTCGCCGAGGCGTCTCCGAAACTGCATACCGCGATCGCGTCCTCGGGCCACGCGGAGAGCACGTTCAGTTTGGCGGCGCGGGCGATGGAGAAGGCGACGCCGACCGCGCGGGGCAGGTGAGATGCGATCGTCGAGGTCTGGGGAATGATGTTGAGGTCGTGGCGGCCGAACACCTTGTGCCGGCCGCCGGACATCGGTTCCTCGGTGGCGGCGACAACGCCGAGAAGCACATCGCGCAGCGGGTTGCTGCCTCGGACCTGCCGGGCGCGTTGGAGGAAGAACGCACCGGAACGGTAGTGCAGCAGCGCCGGGTCGGTGGGTCGGAGGGCTCCCGCGACGACGGCGTTGCCTTCGTGCCCGGACGATCCGATCGTGTAGAAGCCCTTGCCATTCGAGCGAAGCCGGCGGGCAACCAGATCCAGGTGCCGACTGCCCAATTGAGAATCGAACAGGTCGAGGGTTTGCTGCACGGACAGGCTCGATCCTGCCTCGACGGGCTGGTCGTGATCGGTCAGGCCTGGACGTGTCGTATCGGCCATCCCGGCAACGGTGGTGGTGAAGTATGCATCGATCTGTTCGGCCATGAGTCCGGCTCCTGAGGGGCAGGTGATCGTCGTCTGCTGGGCGGCGCAATGGGTGGGGGTCAGACGATGTTCGTCTCACCTGCGCCGATACCGGCCTGCGCGAAACGGTCCAGGGTGAACGAGCTGATGTCGTATCCGGGCTCTTTGCCGTGGTAGAGGTCGCGCACGATCTCGCCGGTCGCCGGTCCCATCAGGAAGCCGTGGCCGGAGTAGCCGGTGGCGATGAGCAGGCCCTCGACCTCGGTGGAGCGGTCGATGATCTGGTTGCGGTCGGGGGTGACCTCGTAGAGGCCGGCCCAACCGGTGCTGATGCCGTAGTCCAGTACGGCCGGCACCCGGGTCTCGGCGATGGCGCCCAGTCCCATCAGCCAGTCCTCGAGTTCGAACTTGAGGTTGAATCCCTCGCGCTCGTTCGGGTCGGACCAGCCCAGAAGCAGGCCTTTGCCTTCCGGGTGGAAGTAGAAGTTCGACGGGAAGTCGATGGTCAGCGACGGCGAGGATTCGGGCAACTCGGACAGCGGCTCGGTGAAGGCGATCTGTCGACGGACGGGAACGACGGGGATGTTCACCCCGAGCATGTTGCCGATACCGGCCGACCAGGCTCCGGCGGCGCAGACCACGGCGTCGGTCTTGATGCGTCCGTGTTCGGTCACGACTGCGGTAATGGTGCCGCCGGTGCTCTCGATGTCGGTGACCGCGCAGTGGCGGACGATGCGGGCGCCGTGTCGACGGGCAGCGGCGGCGTATCCCATCACGACCGATTCGGGGGTGGCCTTGCCGTCCTGGGGTGACCAGGAGGCGGCGAGGAGTCCGTCCGTGCTGATGAGCGGCGAGATCTTCTGCGCTTCTTCGGGGGTGACCATGCGGCTCGGAACGCCGTGGCGGTTCTGCAGTGCGACGCTTTCGGTGAAGATGTCGACGTTGGCCTGGTCCGAGAGGAGATAGAGGTAGCCGTCGCGGCTGAAGTCGATCTCCTGGTGGTACTCCTGCGCGAACCGCGAGTACACGTCGAGGCCGCGCAGACCGATCGCGATGTTGGCCTCGTTGCTGAAGGAGGCGCGAACACCACCGGCGGCCTTGCAGGTCGAGCCGCAGGCCAACTCGTCCTTTTCCAGCAGGACGACATCGGAGACCCCGGATTCGGCGAGGTGGAACGCAATGCTGGCGCCGATGACGCCGCCGCCGATCACGACGACGGACGCCTGTTCGGGAAGTTCCTTGCTCATGTCGTCCTCTTCTTTCCTTCGAGAGTAGTGATGTGATGCCCGACCGGTTTCCGGGACACCTGACGAACGACCGGGTCGATGGCTATGCCTGGATGAATGGGGCGCGCCCGCTGACCGGAGTGGGTCACACAGTCAGCGGGCGCGTGGTGGGTGCCGAACGTTCTAGAACGCGGCGGTGTGCGGGGCACGCCCACGGAGCACCATGGCTTCGCGCACGCGCTCCTGGGCGGTGGTGCGGGCCACCGCGTGGGTGGTCCGCCCCTGCACCTTCGACGCGTCGAGGGTGTCGATGGTGCTGGCGCGCAGCTTGTTCGAGATGTTGTCGAACACGGCTGCCGGTTCGGGACGGATTCCGGAGTAGCGAGCGTCCATCGCCACGGCTGCGGCAACCACACCGCCGGCGTTGGCGATGAAATCCGGAACCACGGTCACGCCGCGGTCGAACAGCACCGACTGTGCTTCGGGGCTGCTCGGCAGGTTCGCGCCTTCGACGACGATCTTGGCCGGCAACGTCCGGGCGAGATCGACGTCGATGACGTCCTGCAACGCTGCCGGGATCAGGATGTCCGCGGTCACCGAGAGTTCTTCCCCGGCCGCGAGAGGCTTCGCGTCGGAGTACTGGTCGACGAGTCCGTCACCGTACTGATCACGCAGGTCGAGCAAGGTGGCGACGTCGAGCCCGTCCGGGTTGTGGATGCCGCCCTGCGAGGTGGACACAGCGACCACGGTGGCCCCGAGTTCGGTGAGGCGCTTCGCGCTCGCCGCTCCGACCGCGCCGAAGCCCTGGATGGACACGCTCAGCGAACCGGTGGACAGGCCGAGGGTCTGCGCGGCGGCGTCCGCCGACTCCGCGACGCCGTGGCCGGTGACCCCGAGCTGGTCGTACGGGAGCCCGCCGAGCGCGTGAGGGGTGCCCACCGCGCCGCCGCGTCCGCCGACCTCGTCGAGCATGATCGCGGCGTCCTTCTCGGTCAATCCCACGTCGAGCCCGAAGACGTACTCCTCGGGGACCTCGTTGCGCAGTGCCCGGACGAAGGCACGCAGCACCGCTTCCTTGGAGGAGGCAGTCGGGTCGGCCCAGATACCGGCCTTGGCGCCGCCGTAGAAGAGGTCGACCCCCGCCCACTTCCAGGTCATGTTGCGGGCCAGCCTGGCGACCTCGCCGACACTGACCGTGGTGGACATGCGGGTGCCGCCCTTGCCCATTCCGCGGGCGGTGTTGTCGATGACCAGAACGCCGCGCATGCCGGTGCGTCCGTCGGAGACACACACGACCTTCTCCGGGCCCCATTCGTCGATCAATTCGAACATCGTCGTTGCTCCTCGTGCGATTCGAAAGGGGGATGTCAGCCGAAGTTGACGCCCTGAGCCAGGGGCAGCTCGCGGGAGTAGTTGATGGTGTTGGTCGCCCGGCGCATGTAGGCGCGCCAAGCGTCCGAGCCGGATTCGCGGCCGCCGCCGGTGGTCTTCTCGCCGCCGAACGCGCCGCCGATCTCGGCGCCGGACGTGCCGATGTTGACGTTGACGATGCCGCAGTCCGAACCGTCAGCTGCGATGAACCGCTCGGCCTCACGCTGGTCGGTGGTGAAGATCGACGACGACAGGCCCTGCGGGACGTCGTTGTGCAGGGCGATCGCTTCCTCGAACGTGTTGTAGGTCAGCACGTAGAGGATCGGGGCGAAGGTTTCGTCCTTGACGATCTCGCTCTGGGCCGGCATCCGCACGATCGCCGGCTCGACGTAGTACGAGTCTTCGCTGCTCGGGCGGCGTTTTCCGCCGACGAGGATCTCGCCGCCCTGCGCGACGGCCTTGTCGAGGGCTGCGGTCATGTTGGCGTGGGACTTGCCGTCGATCAGCGGGCCCACGAGGGTGCCGTCGGCGAACGGGTCACCGATCGGGAGTCGGCCGTAGACCTGGGAAATCCGGTCGATCAGCTCGTCGGCGATGTCCTGGTGGACGATGATGCGGCGCATCGAGGTGCAGCGCTGACCGGCGGTCCCGGCAGCGGCGAAAACGATTCCGCGGGTAGCGATGTCGAGGTCCGCCGACGGGGTGACGATCGCAGCGTTGTTTCCGCCGAGCTCGAGGATGGCACGGCCGAACCGGGCGGCGACGCGGGGAGCGATCTGCTCACCCATCCGCTCGGAACCGGTGGCGCTGATCAAAGGCACCTTCGGGCTGTCGATCAGGGCCTGGGTGTCGGCGGCACTCGCCGAGACGAGGACATTCAGGTTGGCCGGGGCGCCGGATTCTTCTGCGGCACGGTCGAACAGCGCCGAGCATGCGGCGGCGGTGAGGGTGGTCAGCTGCGCCGGCTTCCAGATCACCGAATCCCCGCAGACGATGGCAAGAGCAAGGTTCCACGACCACACCGCGGCCGGGAAGTTGAACGCCGAGACGACACCGACGACACCGAGCGGGTGCCACGTCTCCATCAGTCGGTGTCCGGGACGCTCCGAGGGCATGGTGCGGCCGTCGAGCTGCCGGGACAGACCGACCGCGAAGTCGCAGATGTCGATCATTTCCTGGACCTCGCCGAGTGCCTCCGAGCGGATCTTGCCGACCTCGATGCTGATCAGGTTGGCGACGTCTTCCTTGTGCTCGGTGAGCAGTTCGCCGAGCCGCTTGATCAGGAACCCGCGGACCGGGCCGGGAACGGTGCGCCACTGCAGGAACGCCTCGTGGGCGGCATCGATCGCGGCCTCGACATCCGCGGCGTCGGCGGCGGGATAGTCGAAGAGGCTCTCCCCCGTGACCGGGGTGCGGGCGGTGATGGTGTTCTCGACCCCGGCGGTATCGAGTACGGCCGGGTCGACCCCACATCGCTGCAGGCTGGTGCGTGCGAGAGTGCGCAGTTCGTCCGTGGTGGGCAGGGCGATGGTCTCGGCGACAGCGGTGCTCATTTACTTGACTCCTTGGGTAGCGATGGGTGCCGGTTCTTCGATGGGTCCGCGGATTCCCAATTGGTTGGCAACGTGATCGAGGGATGCGCGGCGGATCCCGTCGTAGAGCGTGTACGGGTCGTGCAGTGGGCGGCCCAGAACTCCTTCCATCCAGGCGGCGTCGATATCGGTCGTCGACTGTGTGGTGTCCTTGTGTCCGTCCGAGGTCAGGTTGGACTGGAAGATCCCGGCCGCGGATTTCGGCAGGAAGTCCTCGTAAACGATCGGCTCCGGGCGAACCCAGCCCTGATCGATCAGATCCTGTAGTGATCGTCCGGGCACCGTGCCGTTGCGCTGCTTGTCGGTGTCGACCCGGTACGTGAAGTACGCCAGATCGTGCAGGGCAAGCCCCTGTTCGGTGGCAGGCACCTGCTGATTCCACAGCTCGGCGGCGATCTCGTTGCGTACCTCGGCCGACACCGGCGCGGTCGCGGCCGCCTCTCGGACCGCCTGCTCGACCTCGACGGTCAACCGGTCGTAGACCTCGCGGCCGCGGACGGTGGCAGCGATACCGCGGGCCTCCACCTCACCGAAACGCACCCGCAGTGAACCCTTCTCGACGCTGCCGCCGGGTTCGCGGAACACCCGCGGTTCGGCGAGAGCCCGGAACGAGGTCTGCCGCAGCAGCAGATCCGGACCGGCCCACCGCGGCGGACCCTGGATCGTGTCGATCATGTCGATCCGGCGACGCTCCATGCGGGCGTAGAGATCGTCGATGTCGAGCACCCGCGGGGTCAGGTGGTTGATGTGTGTGCTGGTGACGCCACCGATATCGGCGGCCACCGAGGAGACCTGCTCGAGTTCGCGGTACCAGGCGCGGTCTACGGCCTCGGTGGACAGCTTGAATGCCGCGGTGGCCAACGTCAGGAACATCTCGGCGTCACCGGAATTCAGCCCCCGGTACTCGGTCGCCCGGTCGGCGAGGACCAGCAGTTCGGTGGTGAACAGCCTGCGCTTGGCGAGGAAGCTTTCGAGGCGTTGCTGCAGATCGGCGCTGAAGAAGCGGCGATCCGCGGGCACCAGCATGGAGGTGAACACCCGGAAGGGGTTGCGCGCCAGTTCGTCCGGGTCCGTCGGACGGAAAGCCGTCGAGACGACCGGAACCGAGCTGGCAGCGGCCTCGCGCAGGTCGTAGAACCCGACCGGGTACATGCCCATGGCCGCGAACACGCGGGCGACCTGGGCCATCTCCTGCGGGGTGCCCACTCGGATGGCTCCGTGGCGTTCGGCGGTGACCCGGGCGATGGAACCCAGACGTTCTGCGCTCGCACCGAGATTCGACAGCACGGTGTCGTTGACGGCCTGCGATACCTCGAGCAACGTGGTGTATGCGGGAACTTCCTTCCCGTACATATGCGAGAGACGGCGAGCGAACTCGGCGCGCAGTTCCCACTGCTGAGTGATCGGCATGGCGTGCAACTCCAGGGTCGATGAGGATCGGGTGAGATCGAGATCGTGGTCGCCGGCCGGCTCCGAAGAGCTCCGACGTGTCCGACGTCTCGTTCCGCACGTTCATCGTGGTCCGCGGAAATGAATAGCACCAGCGAAGAAAGTTAGCCACTACCGTTTAGAATCTCTATATGAATATGAGCTTGGCGCACCTCGTCGCACTCCGAGAGCTGGCCCGGCGTGGAACGATGGTCGCGGTCGCCGAGGAACTCGGGTACACCGCGGGCGCCGTATCGCAGCAGATCGCAGCCTTGGAGAAAGCCGTCGGCTCCCGGCTCGTCACCAAGGTGGGTCGCAATGTCGTGCTCACCGATTCCGGCACCGTTCTGGCCGAGCATGCGGTGAAGATCTTGAGCGCGGAACAGAGGGCCCTCGACGCGCTGCGCGCGGTGCACGACGACGTCGCTGCGCCTCTTCTTCTCGGCACCTTCGGTAGTACCGCTGCGGCGTTGTTGCCACCGGTGGTGGCCGCAGCGCAGCGCAAGTACCCGCATCTCGCGCTGAGCAGCCGCGAACTCGACGTCGACGAGGCCGCCACCGCGGTCCAACGCGGTCAGGTCGACGTCGCATTCGGGCTGGACTACCCCAATTCACCGATGCCCCGCACACCGGATATCGAAATGATCACCCTGCGCAGCGAGCGATTCGGACTCGCCGTCTCCTCCGGCGCCTACGGCATCCGCACCGAAGGCACCATCGATCTGCGCGAGGCCGCGGAGTGGAACTGGATCCTGCCGCCCGCGGAAACCCAGTTCGGTCGCGCTGTTCGTATCGCCTGCCGCCAGGAGGGTTTCGAGCCGATCGTGCGGCACGAAATCGTCGACACCGCCGTATCTCTGGCGCTGGCCGGAAAGGGGCTGGGGGCGGCGCCGGTCACCGACATGATGATCAGGCTCAACAGTTCGGTGCCGATCATCCGCGTCGACCTCGCGCAGGAGATCGGTCGGCGAATCGTCCTCATACGCCTCGCCGGCTCGGAGACCAGGCCTACGGTGCGGGCCGTCACCGACATCGTTCGCGCCGCGGTCGACCCCGCGGCGGCCGAGAAGATCTGATCTCTGATCGATAACAGCAGTCAGGCTTGCTCCCCGTTGCGGCCCTCGTCGGTGCCGAGATGCTCGAAGATGAATCGCCCGAGGGTGAGGCCGACATGCAACTCGAGGCGCTGCGCACCCACCGACAGATCGAGGCCGGTGATTTCCTCGATCTTCGCGAGGCGATAGTACAGCGTCTGGCGGTGAATGCCGAGGACACCGGCCGTTGCGCCGGTGTCACCGGCCTGGTCCAGGTAGGTCTGCGCGGTGACGAGCAGGTCGATGTTGCGGTGGTCGAGCAGGGCCCGCACGGACGGGGTGAGGACTGCATCGGCGAGGACGCTGGTGGGCCCGCAGGACGACAGCCGGTAGATGCCGAGTTCTTCCCAGTAGGCGATCGGTCCCATCGATTCGTCGTGCCGGGCGACCCGGACGCCGAGCTTGGCCTGCTGCCAGCTTCGGCGCGCAGATCGCAACCCCCGATACGAACCCCCCACCCCGACCAGAGCACCGGCACCCGCGCCGCTTTCGGCAATGGCCCGAACGGGGTCGACGGCGCCGTCGCCGGCGGGAACCATGACCGCGGTCAGCGATCCGATCGGTGCCGGCAGAGTGCGTGTGCCGGGGGCGGGCAGGAGACCATCGACAGCCAGCACGGTCAACGCGCTGCCGTCCGGAAAGAGTCCGGAGTCTTCGATGCGAGTAATCGCACGGGCGAATGCCTTTCGGTCACCTTCGAGGAGGTCTGCGACGGCGACCGCCATATCGTCCCGGCCCCGGGAGGTGCGTGCGAGTTGTGCGCCGGCCTGCCCTGCCAGGGACATTGCGACGGTGAGATCGCCATCGGACACTGCGCTGTTCTCATCCGGCAAGACGAACAGATATCCGAATGCCGTGCCTGCGTAGCGGGCCGGAAGGCAGATCCGCGACGACGCCTCGATATCTGGATTCTCTGGCGTAATCACTGGGCGCGTGGTATCGGCAATCCCGAAACTTTCGTACCACGCACGCGCCTCCGGCGGGCAACTGCGGGTGAGGATCGACTGCACCCGATCTTTGTCGACGTCCGGTGACTGGGTGCTGTAGGCGATCAGCGAAAAGGCCCGGTCGACCAGGACCACTGATGCCGCCAGGCGTTCGGCCACCTCGGTGACCACTTCATCGAGATTCACTTCACCATCTCCGTGAACTGCGTATTTCGTGAGCGATAACTGTGGCGATCATTCGGAGTCGGCCATACATGTGTCTGACTGCCGGGGCGGAAAGTTCTGGCACCTGTCCCTAGCATGCTACGTGATTGGCCGTTACGTTGATCACACACGAACGGAAGTTCGCCATCTCGCCGGGACCTGGACGGCATTTCCGACCTCGGACCGTCACGGTATCGCGGCGTCCGATCACGCCTGCGACCACCGGGGCACAGTTCACGCTTTCGATCTCGTGTCCGACTCGACCTTTGGAGCGTTTGATGTCCACTCTCGAACAACCGCCCGAGACGTTGCAGAAGTCTCTGAAACAACGACACCTCACCATGATCGCGATCGGGGGTGTCATCGGCGCCGGCCTCTTCGTGGGCTCGAGCGCCCTGCTGCACACCTCCGGCCCCGCTGCATTCGTGTCGTACGCCATCACCGGTGTCGTCATCGTCCTCGTGATGCGCATGCTCGGCGAAATGGCCACCACCAACCCGTCGACCGGATCGTTCGCCGGCTATGCGCGCAAGGCGTTCGGGGGGTGGGCCGGCTTCACGACCGGCTGGCTGTACTGGTTCTTCTGGGTCGTCGCGGTGGGCGCCGAAGCCGTCATCGGCGGCAAACTGCTGCAACGCTGGATCGACCTGCCCTCCTGGGTGATGGCCGTCGTCCTGTTGCTGGCCATGGTCGCCACCAACCTCCGCTCGGTCCGCAACTTCGGAGAGTTCGAATACTGGTTCGCAGGCATCAAGGTCGCCGCGATCCTGCTGTTCCTCGGCCTCGGTGCCGCCTACGTCTTCGGGCTGTGGCCCAGCCATTCCGCCGACTTCTCCAACCTCACCGATCACGGCGGCTTCACCCCCAACGGCTGGACCGTCATCCTCTCCGGCGTCGTCGTCGCCGTCTTCTCCATGGTCGGTCCCGAAATCGCCACCATCGCCGCCGCCGAATCCGCCGAACCGGAGAAGGCCGTCGCCAAGGCCACCAACTCCGTGATCGCCCGCATCGGATTCTTCTACATCGGCTCCGTGCTGCTGCTCGCCATCATCGTGCCCTGGACCGACGTCAAGGTCGGCCAGTCGCCGTTCGTCGACGCCCTCACCCACATGGGCATTCCCGGTGGACCCGACATCATGAACGCTGTGGTGCTCGTCGCCGTACTGTCCTGCCTGAACTCCGGCCTCTACACCTCCTCGCGGATGCTCTTCACCCTCGCGCACAAAGGCGATGCGCCACAGAGCATCGCAAGGCTGGACAAGCACGGCGTCCCCCGCAACTCGCTGCTCCTCGCAACCCTCGTCGGCTTCGCCTGCATCGGCCTCGACTACCTCTCCCCCGAAACCGTCTTCGCCTTCCTGCTCAACGCCTCCGGCGCCACCATCCTGATGGTCTACCTCATGATCGCGATGTCGCAGATCAAACTGCGCGGCCTGATGACCCGCGAAGAAGTCGCCCGACTCCGCCTGAAGATGTGGCTGTTCCCCTACCTGTCCATCCTCGCCGCCGGCGGCATCCTCGCCGTGCTGGTGTCGATGTTCTACGTCGAATCGTCCCGTTCGCAGATCTCCCTGAGCGTCGGAGCCCTTATCGCGACGTTGATCGCCTACCGGCTTCGCCGTCGCATCAACCCACAGAGTCCGCTCGCGGACAACATCTCCGTTCCCGCTCCTGGGCCGATCACCAGGCCCGCCTCGAAGTAACACCCGGGGTGGCGGCGAGTGAGACCCACGGTCTCCCGCCGCCACCCCCGTTGTTTGTGTGCACACCCGAGAGGGGTGCTCCCGCACATGCTGTGCAGGAGCACCCCTCTCGACGTTTCCGATCCGAGGGACCACCGATGGTCAGTCCCGTCGGCGCGTAGCATCGGCGTCGAGTTGCGCGGCGAGCAACTGCGCCAAGTGGTCACCGCGACGATCGGTCAGATCCGACAACTGGGTCCGGCAGGAGTAGCCGTCGGCCAGAATCGTGGTGTCCGAGTCCGCCCCCGCCACGGCGGGCAGGAGCTGCTGCTCGGCGACGGCAACCGACACCTCGTAATGCCCCTTCTCCACACCGAAGTTGCCGGCCAATCCGCAGCAGCCGCCCAGCCGCTGAACCTGTGCACCGGCCTTCTCCAGAAGCTGCGCGTCCGGACTCCACCCCATCACCGAATGGTGGTGGCAGTGCGGCTGTGCGACAACGGACTTGCCTTCGAGAGACGGCGGTTCCCACCCTCGGTCCGTCAACAGTTCCGCGAGGGTGCGGGTTGCGTCGGCGACCGGTTCGGCCGTCGTCCGACCGAGCAGTTCCGCGGCGTCCGAGCGCAACACACCCGTGCAGGACGGCTCCATTCCGACGATCGGAATTCCGGCCGCGGCACTACCGGACAGAGCGTCCACGGTGCGGCCGAGGATCTTCTTCGCCGCAGTGAGCTGGCCGGTGGAGATCCAGGTGAGCCCGCAGCACTGCTGCTTGTCGGTCAGTTGCGGCCGGTAGCCGGCGGCCTCGAGCACCTGCACCGTTGCGTGCCCGACCTCGGGGGTGAAGTAATTGGTGAACGAGTCCACGAACAGCAGCACCGGGTCACCGGTTGTCGCACGGTCGTTCGCCGTGGCCTTGAACCAGGACCGGAACGTCTGCTTCGCGAATGGTGGGATGGTGCGGCGCTTGTCCACCCCGGCCGAGGACAACGCCAGCGGTCCGATGCCGGGAACGCGCATCGTGGCGTTGACCAGACCGGGCGCGCGGCTGGCGATCTTCGCCCATCGCGGGAGCCATCCCAGCGAGTAGTGCGAGGCGGGCCGGATGCGGCCCTTGTAGCTCTGGTGCAGCACTTCGGATTTGAATGCGGCCATGTCGACACCGGTCGGGCAGTCCGAGGAGCACCCCTTGCAGGACAGGCACAGGTCGAGGGCGTCGTGAACTTCGGGCGATCGCCAGCCACCCTCGATGTCGGTGCCGTTGATCATCTCCTGCAGCACGCGCGCGCGGCCGCGGGTGGAGTCCTTCTCCTCCCGGGTCGCCTGATACGAGGGGCACATGACTCCCCCGGTGGCGGTGTTGTCGGCCCGGCATTTTCCGACGCCGGTGCAGCGGTGCACCGCCTGGGTGAAGTCGCCGTCGTCGTGGTGGTAGGCCAGGGCCAGGTTGCGGCGCAGGAGCGGGGCTGCAGGAATGCGCAGGTCCGCGTCGACCGGACGGGGGTCGACCACAACACCCGGGTTGAGGATGTTGTCCGGGTCGAAGACGTGCTTGACGGCAGCGAAGAGATTCATCGCGTCCGGTGAGTACATCAGTGGCAACAGTTCGCTGCGGGCGCGACCGTCCCCGTGCTCACCGGACAGGGATCCGCCGTAACCGGCGACGAGTGTGCTCGCCGCGACCAGGAAGTCCCGGAAGGTGCCGCTGCCGCCGGGCTTGTCGAGCGGCCAATCAATCCGCACGTGCAGACATCCGTCACCGAAGTGCCCGTACGGCAGGCCGGTGACGTTGAATTCGTCCATCAGGGCGTCGAAGTCGCGGAGGTAGTCGCCGAGCATGGCCGGCGGCACTGCCGCGTCCTCCCACCCCGCGTGCGCGGGCAGACCGGCGGGACTGCGGCCGGCGAGTCCGGCACCATCGGCGCGGATCCGCCACAGCTGGGCGGTACGGCCCGCGTCGGTGACCACGAGGCTGTCCACGGCTCCGCAGTCGCGTCCGACCTGCTGCGCCCTGGTAATCGTCTCGTCGAGGTCGTCGCCGACGACCTCCACGAACAACCAGGCCGCCCCGGTGGGCAACGGCGGAACCGCGTCCGGGCCGCGGCGCTCACGCACGACCTCGACGATCCGGGAATCGATACCCTCGCAGGCGGTCGGATCGAACTTCAGCACCAGCGGGGTCGCGTCGCCCGCCGACGCGATGTCGGCGTATCCCAGCACGACCAGGACGCGGTGGGCGGGCTCGGATACCAAGCGGACTGTCGCACGAGTTGCCACCGCGAGGGTGCCCTCCGTGCCGACCAGCATGCGGGTGACATCGAACCGATTCTCCGGCAGGAGGTGTTCGAGGGCGTATCCGGACACCTGACGGCCGAACTGCCCGAGCTCGGTGCGGATGGTCGCCAAACCGGCGCGGGTGACGTGCTGTAGTGCACTCAGCGCCGGGGAGGCCGTCACCTCACCGGCCGAACCCAGGTGCAACGACTCCCCGGTCCCGGTCAGCACGTGCAAGCCCTTCACGTTGTCCGAGGTCCGGCCGTATCCGAGCGTGCGCGAACCGCAGGCATTGTTTCCGATCATGCCGCCGATGGTGCAGCGGGTGAACGTCGAGGGGTCGGGCCCGAATCGGAGGCCGTGCGGTGCAACGGCCCGCTGCAGCACCGTCTGAATCGTGCCCGGCTCGACGGTGGCGGTCTGCGCGTCCCTGTCGATCGAGAGCACCCGGTTCATGTGCCGGCTGAAGTCGAGAATCAGTCCCGCCCCGACAGCGTTACCCGCAACGGACGTGCCGCCACCGCGAGAGGTCAGCGGCACGCCCACTCTGCGGCACACCGCGAGGGCGGCAGCCACCTCGTCGGCATGGCGCGGCCGCGCGACGACCAGCGGTCGCACCCGGTACAGGGACGCATCGGACGAATAGGCAGCGCGGGTGGTGCCGTCGGAGAGAACGTCGCTCACTCCCGAACTGCGCAGCTCAGCGGCCAGTGATTCAGCGGAGATCATTCGTAGCATGCTACAACCTCTAGCATGCTACGAACAGCCCGGTGTTGTTACAGTGATCGGGTGGCAGACGAAGCGCTCGAACTCGAACCGCTCACCCCGTTCACGGGACGCCGGATGGAGCAGGCGATCGCGGCGGTACGGGCGGCCATCGACGACGGCCGCATGAAACCGGGAGTGAAGTACTCGGTCTACCAACTCGCCGAGGGTCTGGGCATTTCCCGAACCCCGGTGCGGGACGCTCTACTGCGCCTGGAAGAAGTGGGACTCATCAAGTTCGAAGCACGCCAGGGCTTCCGCATACTCCTCCCCCGGCCGAAGGAGATCGCGGAGATCTTCGCAGTCCGGTTGGCCCTGGAACTTCCCGCAGTCCGCAAAGCCGCAACCGTGGCCGACCCCACGCTCTCGGACGCACTGCAGCGACAGCGACGCCTGATGCAGGACGCTGCCGCCGGCGGCGATGAACACGAATTCGCCCATCATGATCTGGGGCTTCACGACCTGATCCTCGACGCCGCCGACAACGCCCGCGCACGCGCGATCGTCAAGACCCTGCGTGAAACCACCCGGCTACTCGGGGCCAACACCGCCGACAGGACCCGAACTCTCACCGACATCGACGACGAGCATGCGCCCATCATCGATGCCATCATCGCCGGGGACCCCGACGGAGCCGAAGCCGCGATGCGCGTTCACCTGGTCAACACCGGGAAACTCCTTGTCACCCAAGCTGTTCTCAGCGACGACTCAGGCCTCTCCGTCGACGACATCTGGTCTGCCGTCATCACCTGACCAACGCGTCAGCTCCGCGGCGGCTTCTCCTGTGTCGTGCGCCGGTGCACGGCAAGTTGCAGTTCGAACAGCAGTCGGTCGGCGGCGTCCTGCAGACCGATCCCGATGATCTCTTCCACTCGGCGGATCCGGTACCGCAGCGTGTTGGGATGCACGCTCAGTGCGGCGGCGGCGCTACGGACGTCCCCGTGCTCGGCGAGGTAGGTCTCGGCGCTCTCGCACAGGTTGGAAGCATGCTTACGGTCGTAGTCGAACATCGCGTCGAGGCGCGGATCGTGCAGTTCCGGGTGCTCGCCGACGAGGTCGAGGATCTCCCCGAGCAGCACCGCGGTGCGGGATTCGGCGAGGGTGGTCACCCGCCCCTCCGGGAAGGTGGCGGCAGTGCCGTCGAGAACCCTGTCGACCTCGACGCGCGCCGCGGCCACCTGTGCGAGATCAGGAACCGGGACAGCGATGGCGGCCCGCAGCACGATCGACCGCTTGGCCTCGAACTGGTCGATGAGCTGCCGCGCCCACGCGGTGACCCCCGCAGCGGACTTGTAGCGAGGAAGGAGCACATAAGCGCGATCACCGATCACAGTGGCGACCGAATGGCGACTGAACGAGCTCGCATGCAGGCGGAGCATGCTGCCCATGCCGGCGAACTCGCCGGTGGCCGTCGAGCTCACCGATCCGGTCGGCGCGAAGCCCACGACGGCCGCCGCGCCGCTCATCGGCAAGTTCAGGGCACTGGCCACGGAGGGAACGTCGACACCCCCACCACGCGCACCGAACAACCGTTGGACCAGCAGCCCCTCGGTCGAGGGGACGTTGAGACTTCGGGAGATGATCCGGGCTGCAATCGCCGAAGCGCCACGCAACACGTCCCCCGCATCGGGATCGAACGGTGCGTCGCCTTGTTGCACCCAGATCGAACCGAGAAGCCGGGGTGCGGTCGAGGTGTCCTCGCTGGGCTGGCGGATGCTGACCACCAAGCGCCGCTTGGTGGCGAGCTCCTCGTGCTCGGGCACGTCGATGACCTCGTCGCTTTCGCGGAGCCGGTCGAACACTCCCCACTTCTGCAGTGTCCGCAGGTAATCGCGTGGGCCCTCGCGGCCGAGGATCGACAAGGCTCGCAATTCGTCTGCCGCTTCGTCGGAGGCAGAGTACGCGAGCACCTTCGACTGGGCGTCCTCGATCGAGACCATCCCCCCGGCGTTCTGGGCGACGATCTGCGCGAGGCCGAACAGGTCGGTGTCCGTGGCGAGCAGATCGGGATCCGCAGGTGCGCCACGCTCGCGGCGAGAGCGGTCGAGCATGCGCTGGACCAGCGGGAACACGTGATCCCATCGAGCCTTCGGGTGCACCGCCACGAGGGCGACGCCGGCACGGCGCGCCGCAGCCTGCACTGCGCTCGACTCGTGCGCCGTCTTGGACATCACCGCATGCGGCCGGTGCTCGCGCGCACGCCCGGAGACGTCGTCGAACCAGCGCACGGCGTCGGCGTCTGCAACCCCGACATGGAGATACAAATCCTGCATCGGAGATTGCGATTCGGTTTCGACCGTGAGGTCGGAGCTGTCGACGAGCGCCATCGATGCGACGACGACGTCGTCGCCCGCGGGAGCGTCGATCAGCTCGACGACCGCGGTGTCGAGAGCACGGAGAAGTTCACGCAGCGTGATGGTTTCGGCAGAAGCAGCGGGACCCGCGGCAGGGTTTCGATCTCCGGGTATCACCGGCATCGCTCCATTCGGAGGGTGAGGATCAGGTTTAGCCAACAGTACAATCAAAAACACCCGTTCTTGTCGAGCTGGCTCAATATCTTGGCTCCGTTCTGGTGTTGACTACGTCTAGTTCGAGCGGCGATTCTTTCGCCGCCACATCTCGCAGGAGGTTTCATGGACGCCGTCACCACCACTCCCCAGCCGATCAACGAGCCGGTGGGCTCCTTCGACCCGGGAAGCCCAGAACGGGTGCGGCTGCAGTCGAAGCTGGCCGAGCTGGGGTCGAACCCCACCGAGATCCACAACGTCATCGGCGGTGTGCACCGGCGCGGCACCGGCCCCGCGATCGACGTCGTACAGCCGCACCGGCACGCCGCGGTCCTGGGCACGTTCACCAATGCCCGCGCCCAGGACATCCAGGACGCCGTCACCGCCGCCACCGCCGCTGCCCCGGCCTGGCGGGCACTGTCCTTCGAGGACCGCGCCGCGGTGTTCCTGCGCGCGGCCGACCTGCTGTCCGGCCCGTGGCGTGAAACCCTCGCCGCCGCAACCATGCTCGGCCAGTCCAAGACCGCGTACCAGGCCGAGATCGACACCCCGTGCGAGCTGATCGACTTCTGGCGCTTCAACGTGCACTTCTCCCGCCAGATCCTCGCCGACCAACCGATCTCCTCCCCCGGCGTGTGGAACAAGCTCGAATACCGCTCCCTCGAGGGCTTCGTCTACGCCATCACCCCGTTCAACTTCACCGCCATCGCCGGCAACCTGCCCACCGCCCCCGCCCTGATGGGCAACACCGTGGTGTGGAAGCCCTCGCAGACCCAGGCCGTCGCCGCGTACTGGACGATGAAACTGCTCGAGGCCGCAGGCCTGCCCCCGGGTGTGATCAACCTCGTCAACGGCCCCGGCGCCGAGGTCTCCGACATCGTCCTCGCCGACCCCCGCCTCGCCGGAATCCACTTCACCGGCTCCACCGCCACCTTCCAGCACCTGTGGCGCCAAGTCGGCGACAACATCGCCAACTACAACAGCTACCCACGCCTGGTCGGCGAAACCGGCGGCAAGGACTTCGTCCTCGCCCACAGCTCCGCCAACCCCGACACCCTCACCACCGCACTGCTGCGCGGCGCGTTCGACTACCAGGGGCAGAAATGCTCCGCGGCCTCCCGCGCCTTCGTCCCCAAGTCCCTGTGGGCGAAGATGGGCAACGACTTCATCGAGAAGGCATCGACGCTGAAATACGGTGATGTCACAGACTTCTCGAACTTCGGTGGCGCCGTCATCGACCAGCGGGCCTTCGACCGCAACGCCGACGCCATCGCCCGCGCCAAGGCCACCCCCAGCCTGACCATCGCCGCCGGCGGCCACGTCGACGACAGCCTCGGCTACTTCGTCGACCCCACAGTCCTGCTCGGCGACGACCCCACCGACGAGGCCTTCCGCACCGAATACTTCGGACCGATCCTGTCCGTCCACGTCTACGACGACTCCGCCGCCGGATCGTTCGACAAGGCCCTCGACCTGGTCGACAAGGGGTCCGCGTACGCGCTGACCGGGTCGATCATCGCCGACGACCGCACCGCGATCGCCCAGGCCACCGACGACCTGCGATTCGCCGCCGGCAACTTCTACATCAACGACAAGCCCACCGGCGCCGTCGTCGGACAACAGCCCTTCGGTGGGGCGCGGGCGTCGGGCACCAACGACAAGGCCGGCTCCCCGCAGAACCTGCTCCGCTGGGCCTCCGCCCGCACCATCAAGGAAACGTTCGTCCCGGCCACCGACCACCACTACCCGCACCAGGACATCTGATGGCACTCTCCGATCTGCTCCGGCCCGCCCTGCTCGCCGCAGCCCGCTCGCCCCGCATGGAACGCACCGTCACCAAGATCCCGGTGACCCGCAACCTGGTCGACCGGTTCGTCGCCGGTGAAACCGAGGACCAGGCCGTTGCCGCGACCACCTCGATTTTGGACTCTGGCCGCTACATCAGCATCGACCACCTCGGCGAAGACACCACCGACCTCGCCCAGGCCAACAACACCGTCTCGCACTACACGACGCTGCTGTCCTCGCTGGCGCAGCATGCCCCGGCCACCGACAACAGCGGTCGGCCGCGCAGCATCGAGGTGTCCCTCAAGCTATCCGCGCTCGGACAGTTCCTGCCCCGCGACGGCCACAAGGTGGCACTCGAGAACGCCCACAAGATCTGTACCGCGGCCGAAGAGGCCGGCGTCTGGGTCACGGTCGACGCCGAGGACCACACCACCACGGACTCGACGTTGTCGATCGTGGGTGGACTGCGGCAGGACTTCCCGTCGCTCGGCACCGTGCTGCAGGCGTACCTGAAGCGCACCGAAACGGACTGCAAGGACCTCTCCGGGCCCGGATCACGGATCCGGCTGTGCAAGGGCGCGTACAAGGAACCCGCATCTGTTGCCCATCAAGAGAAGACCGCGGTCGACGGGGCATACCTGCGGTGCCTGCGGATCCTGATGAACGGCCAGGGCTACCCGATGGTCGCCTCCCACGATCCGGCCATGGTCGGCGCCGCGCTGGCGCAGGCGAAGGCCACGGGTCGCACCACCGACGAGTTCGAGATCCAGATGCTCCACGGCATCCGGGACACCGAGCAGTTGCGTCTGGTCGAGCAGCAGCAACACGTGCGGGTCTACCTGCCCTACGGCGAGCAGTGGTACGGCTACTTCATGCGCCGTCTCGCCGAACGCCCCGCCAACCTGGCCTTCTTTCTCAGGTCACTGACCTCGAAGAGGTAACCAGGGACGGGACGCCGGGCAGGCACCACTCCCACCGCATCTCACGCGATGCCCGGTTGCTCCGGGGCGCCTTCGCCCGCGCCGCCTGCCCGGGTGAAGAACGAGACGCGGCCGTTGGTCTCGAGCACGGCAAGCTCGATTTCTGCGATCCGCCGGTTCGACGTCCAGCGACATTCGCTCGGTGCGCAGACGCTGCAGGTCGGGTATCCCGTCACGAACGATGATGACGGGACACCGTGCGTGACCCCACGCACGCGCGGGAACCGCGCATTGGCCCACGCCAGGGCCAGCGTGAGCGGGGCAAAAACCGACCGCGAGGACTGCGGACGTCACGGAGTAGTCCTGTTGCGTCACGTTTGATTCGCTTGTGGCACGGGTAGGCGGAAGATGCAGCAGCGTCGATGTTTCGGATGGGAGGAACACGAGATGGCACGCAAAGATTCGCAACCCCAACTCAAAGACCAGGAGATGTACGAGGAACTCCGCGAGAAGGGCGATTCCAAGGAGAAGGCCGCACGAATCTCCAACGCCGCGGCCAGTTGTGGGCGCGAGAACGTCGGAAAGTCGGGCGGAAAGTCGCGGTCATACGAGGACTGGACGGTCGACGAGCTCCAGAAACGTGCCAAAGAGCTGGGTTTGCAGGGTTATTCGAAACTGAACAAGAAGGAGCTCATCGACGAGCTTCGCAACCACTAGTTATGCGGGGCCGCACGGTCCTGCGCGATCGAGGCCTCACCAGCCGTTGCAACCCGAAAGGTCAGGAGAACAACGTGCTGCTCGATGGTATCAACCACATCGCCTGGATCTCCAAGGATGCTGCCCGCCTGGGCCGGTTCTACGCCGACGTGTTCGACGCCGACGTCGGACCCACACGCACCCACGGCGACGACGGAAACGAAACGATGACCATCATCCGCGTCGGCCCGCACACCGAGCTGAGCATCTTCGTGATCGAAGGCAACACCGAACCTGAGCGCCAAACACCCATGTGGGGACGGGGACGCATCGATCATGTCGGCCTGCAGGCCGCCTCTCACGAAGCATTCGCCACGATTCGGCAACGTCTGATCGACGAGGCGGCGAGCGACGGAACCGTCAACGACTTCGGCGGCGTCGAGAGCATCTTCTTCCGCGACCCCGACGGACTCGAAGGGGAAGTACTGATCGCCAAGTCCTCCCGGTAACACCGCCGTGGCCGGTCACCGGGAGCTCGATCCCCTCATGCCGATGACCCGATTCCGACCTCGATCAGTGCAGCCCGCCGTAACGTGGGACCTCCACCGATCTTCCAGTGACCGACGCGAGGAGTGCTGAAGATGTTCGATCTCCAACCCGCCGCCGGCGTGATGGCCGCTCTCGTGGAGTCCGTGCGCGACGACCAACTCACCGCACCGACACCGTGCCCGGAGCTCACCGTCGGTGATCTCCTCGACCACATCGACGGGCTGTCACTCGCGTTCACCGCCGCCGCGACGAAGACCCCGCCGGCCGGGGGCAGCCAACCGCCCTCAGCCGACTCCGCTCGCCTCGGCACCGACTGGCGCACCCGGATCCCGCAGCGTCTGGCCGCTCTGGCCGGAGCCTGGCGCGAGGAGCCTGCATGGCACGGGACGACCCAGGCAGGTGGACTCGACCTACCGGCCGACATCGCAGGAGTGGTCGCGGTGGACGAGATCGTCGTGCACGGCTGGGACCTCGCCGTCGCCACCGGCCAGAACTTCCACTGCACACCAGAACTACTCGGCGCCGCATACGAGTTCGCGAAGTCATCGGCCGACCAGAACCCCCACGGCACACCTGGACTGTTCGGGCCACCGGTGACCGTTCCACACTCCGCCCCACTGCTCGAACAACTGCTCGGCCTCACCGGCCGCGACCCACGGTGGGTTCCCGCCGCCACGTAGCAGTCCGCACTGTCCGCCGCGGACAAAGCCTGGGGCGAACTCGAGCCCGGCGGAATATTTCGGACCACACTTCCTCCGCATAGTGTCGTGGATCACACGGCAAAGCGGAGGGGATCGAAACAGTGTCCGACATCGGCTATTTCACCTGGGACCTCGCGACCACGCACGGTGACGCACCGTGCCTGCGCGACGACCACCTCGACCTCACGTACCGGCAGTTCGCCGATCGCGTGGATGCGTTCGCGGCACAGCTGAGCGAACACGGGGTCGGCAAGGGTGACGTCGTCGCGGTGATGCTGCCGAACAGGGTGGAGCTGCTCGTCGTGCTGATGGCGGCCTGGCGGCTCGGTGCGGCCGCGACACCGGTCAATCCCACCTTCACCGCCGTGGAAGCGGAGTACCAGATCGCCGACGCCGACGCCGTCCTCGTCGTGAACGAGGGACCGGACGCCCCGACCGCCGGTCGTCCGTCGATCGCGGTCGACGAGATGGCCGCGTCCCAGCCTCCGGGGCCGACCCCGGGCCTCCACCCGGGAGGAAGTGACGTCGCACTACTGATCTACACGTCGGGGTCGACGGGGCGACCTAAGGGTGTCATGCTCACCCACGACAACCTGCAGTTCATGAGTTCTTCTCTGGCCGAGCATCTTTCACTGACCCCCGACGACCACTGCCTCCTCATCCTGCCGCTGTTCCACGTCAACGCGATCTGTGTCAGCTTTCTCGCGCCGATGCTGACCGGAGGGCAACTGAGCGTCACCGGACGGTTTTCCCCGGCCCGATTCTGCGACGACGTCGCCCGGCTGCGGCCGACCTACTTCTCCGCGGTCCCGACGATCTATGCACTGCTCGCGTCACAACCCGACGAGATCGTCACCGACACGTCCTCGTTGCGGTTCGCCGTCTGCGGCGCCGTGCCGATCTCCAAGGAACTTCTCGACCGCGCCGAACAGCGCTTCGGCCTGGTGATCGTCGAAGGGTACGGGCTCACCGAGGGCACGTGCGCATCGGCGTGCAACCCGCCTGCCGGCGTCCGGAAACTCGGCTCCGTGGGGCCCGCACTGCCGAAGCAGACCCTCGCGATCATGGACGATTCGGGCGCTCTGCTCCCCCCGGGATCGGTCGGCGAGGTCGTCGTCCGCGGCGCCAACGTGATGCACGGCTATCTGGGGCGTCCCGAGGAGACCGAGCGGACGATCGTCGACGGATGGCTCCACACGGGCGACGTCGGCCGACTCGACGAAGACGGCTACCTCACCCTCGTCGACCGCGTCAAGGACATGATCATCCGGGGCGGCGAGAACATCTACCCCAAGGAGATCGAAAACGCACTCGCCACTCACGACGGCGTCCTCGAGGCGGCCGTGGTGGGAGCGCCAAACGAGGTGTACGGCGAGGTGCCCGTCGCCTACGTCGTCACCTACCCCGACAGTCCGGTCACCGAGGACCAGCTCACCGAGCACCTGCGCGACCGGCTCACGAAAGTCAAACTGCCCGTAGCCATACACATCGTCGACGCCTTGCCGCGCAACCCCGTCGGCAAGATCGACAAGCCAGGGCTGCGCAGCCGTCACCGCCCGCAACCCGCAGCCACGAGGGGATGAGCAACCGGCTCTCACCGCTCACCACAACACCCTGCCGCAACTCGGGACACCCCCGAGGCGATGACACCTACCCTCCACCCGCCCTATCCAGGAGCATCCGATGGGATTCAAAACCGGGAACTTCCCCGACGTAGACCCCGCAACATTCCTCGACCGCCCCTTCTTCGACCGGATCCGAGCCATGTCGACCCACTGGGTCGACTACGGCTTCGGCACCCCGAAGATGGTGCACTCCATCTACATTCTGAAGTTGCTCGTCCTGTACATCGCCGCCGGCCTGTCGATCGCGACGTTCACGTCCGGATACAACGTGCTCGACGTCGGTTTGTGGTGGAACGCACCCATCGTCTACCAGAAGCTCATCCTGTGGACGCTGCTGGTCGAGACCCTCGGCCTGGGCGGTTCCTGGGGTCCGCTCGCAGGCCACTTCAAACCGATGATGGGCGGCGCCCTGTTCTGGCTCCGGCCGGGAACCATTCGCCTGCCACCGTGGCCGGGGAAGGTGCCGCTGACGTCCGGTGACACCCGCACCGTGTTCGATGTTCTCGTCTATCTCGCCATCCTCGTCAACATCGCCCTGGCGCTCGGGTTCGCCGGCGTGCACACACCGTCTGTCGACGCGGCGCTGCCCGGCAACCACGGTCTGGTGAACCCCACGCTTCTGTTGCCACTGATCGCGCTGCTGATCGTGATCGGGCTGCGCGACAAGGTCATCTTCATCGCCGCCCGCGGCGAGCAGTACTTCCCGGCCGTCGTCTTCTTCGGTGTCCTTCCGTTCGTGGACATGATCGTCGCGCTGAAGCTGCTCATCGTGTCGGTGTGGGTCGGCGCCGGCATCTCGAAACTCGGCCACCACTTCTCGATGGTCGTGCCGCCGATGCTGTCCAACACCCCCTGGTTGCCGTCGAAGACGATCAAGCGCGCCCACTACCGCAGCTTCCCGAACGACCTGCGGCCGTCCATCGTCGCCGGCGGCGTCGCCCACGTCCTGGGCACCGTCGTCGAGGTGGTCACTCCGCTGGTGCTGCTGTTCACCACGAATGGCACCATCACCCTGCTCGCGGTTGCGTTGATGGTGGCGTTCCACCTGTTCATCCTGTCCACATTCCCGCTCGCGGTCCCCCTCGAATGGAACCTGCTGTTCGCGTATGCGGCAGTGTTCCTGTTCCTCGGTTTCCCGAACGCCGCCGGTTTCGGGCTGGGGGACGTCTCCTCACCGCTGCTGCTCGCCGCGATCGTCGCCGCGCTGGTGTTCTTCCCGATCCTCGGCAATCTGCGCCCCGACCTCGTGTCGTTCCTGCCCTCGATGCGGCAGTACGCAGGAAACTGGGCCTCGGCGACCTGGGCGTTCGCCCCGGGTGCGGAGGACAAACTCGACCAGTTCATCAAGCGGCCCAGTCAGAACACCCGCACCCAGTTGCTGGCGACCTATCCGCCCGAGGTGGCCGACGTCGTGATGCACCAGCTGCTCGGCTGGCGGTCGATGCACAGTCAGGGCCGCGCCCTGTTGTCGCTGATGAGTCGGCATCTCGGTGACGACATCGACACCTACTCCCTCCGGGAGGCCGAGTTCAGCTGTAACTCGCTGGTGGCATTCAACTTCGGTGACGGCCACCTGCACAACGAGCACCTCATCGCTGCCATTCAGCGGCGCTGCAACTTCGCGCCCGGCGAGTTCCTGATCGCGTGGATCGAATCGCAGCCCATCCACAAGGGCATCCAGGAGTACAAGGTGATCGACGCCGCCCTCGGTGTCATCGAGCGGGGAACGTACAAGGTGTCCGACGCGATCAACGAGCAGCCGTGGCTGCCGAACGGTCCCATTCCGTTCGAAGTGCGGTGGACGTTGGACATCGACGCCGACCGGGCGATCACCGATCCCGGCTCGCTGTCGGAACCGAGGATGCGCAGCAAGCACGCCACCAATTCGTCCCTTCATGGTGACGAGGGCAGCGGAGTGCTGCGGTGACCACCGCAGTCGTCGT
>NZ_LTCZ01000183.1:0-4803 GCF_001583455.1 Rhodococcus sp. LB1
CGACGGCCATCGACAGTGCCGTCGTCCAGGTGGACTCGTCCGACAGTAGATAGAGGACCGCATGGGAGATCTCGGCCGGGTCCATCGCATCTTCGGGGTGGAAGTTGGCGTAGGTGGCGAGAAGCGCCTCGTTGCCTGCTGCGATCTCACCGAAATACGGTGCGATGTGCCGGGACATCTCGGTGTCGACCGGTCCCGGATGCACTGTGTTGACACGGATTCGGTGCTTGCCGAGCTCGGCAGCGAAGGTCTTGCCCATCCCGGTCACGCCGAACTTGGACGCGGTGTAGGGCAGGTTGAACGGGCCGCCCTTGAGCCCGTTGCCGGAGGAGATGAGGACGATCGACCCGCCGCTGTCGGCGTCTACCAAGACCGGCGCGGTCGCCATCACGGTGTTCCACACCCCGACGAGGTTGATATCGATGACGTCTCGGAACTCCTGCTCGGTGAATTTGTCCCAGGCCTTGAATATTTCGATGCCTGCGTTGGCGACGACACCGTCGAGGCGGCCCAATTCGCTCACACCGGAGTTCACGACCTCTTTCAGTCGCGCGAGGTCGCGGACGTCGGCCTGCTCGGCGATGATCCGCCTGCCGTGCGCCTCGACGAGCTTTACGGTCTCCTGGAGGTCTTCCGGGGTGGCACCGCCGTACTGGACCACCGTGGGGATCGACTCGCAGATGTCGACTGCGATGATGTCGGCGCCCTCTTCCGCGAGGCGGACCGCGTGCGCGCGGCCCTGACCCCGGGCCGCGCCGGTGATGACGACGACCTTGCCGTCCATACGTCCCGCCACTGCAAAAGCTCCATTCTCGAATAGAAACCAGGGCCGCGTTTGCGGGCCTCCACTGGTCGTAGTGCTCGGCCTCGGGCCGCCGCTCGGAACGACCAAGTATCGGGAGTAAGCCACCCCGGCGGATGAGGTCGTCCGTTCATGTGACAACCAATATGCTGACATATATCGTCCAAATTTGGAAGAGTGGGCGCGCTGGTTATCGAATTGCGCGTCCTTCTCACGCACCGACGTTGGTATATGCCGATTTACATGATTCGACAACGATATTGCGATGAATCGTCGCGCAGCGCCGACCGCCGTTTGCGCTTGGGGCACTTCACCGACCGAGCGGGCCCGCTCCCAAATGCCTGTGTCACCCGATCGTTCGTTTCCACCGGCCGCGGCAGGCGCGATGGCCAATGAGGTGGAAGCCGCGATCCTCTGGGATTGCCAGGACCGCACCAACGTGTAGCCCATTGATGCCGATGTCGTCCACCTTTGATCTGTAACGTCCCTACTGCTCACCCGCCGGTTCGGCTGCGCATCGCTGAGGGAGGCGGTGGGACCTTATGCCTCGGAGTCGCTGTTGTTCCTGTAGTAAGAAGCAGCCTCCCTGAACGCAGTAGGCGGAATCCCTCGCCACCGTTTGAAGGCGATCGTGAAGCTGGCTGCGTCTTTGTAGCCCAGCATGCGGGATATTCGCGACACAGAGTGATCCGTATTCGAAAGTAGGTCGGAGGCGAGGTCACACAGGGTGTCGTCCCGTAGCTGGGCGAAGTCGTGACCAGTGAGTTCGAGCCTGCGTTGCAGGGTGCGTGGGGAGACTCGCAGTATTGCGGCTACATTCGCCAGTTTGCGGTTGAGCTCGGGCGCGGCCTTGATGGCTTTGGCGACGGTGTCGGGCCAGTCCCCGGTCGCCCTAAACGAGTCGAGAATTTGGGTATCCGCTTTGACCCACGCGGCGTGCTGGAAGGCGTTACCGAAGGGCAGTTCCTGTGTCGATATCGCGGGCTCCCACCACAGCCGCAGCGTCTCGGAGCCGCAGTCGATCTTGCAGGAGACGTACGTCAAAACCTCGGGTGAGACTTCCGCTAGAGGGAATTCGATATGAGTGAAGGGGAATGGGCCCCCGTAGAGCCACTCGAACGATCGGCTGGTGATATAGAGGTCGCGGTAGACGCTGAACGGGATCAACTCTTCCGGGGCGTCGGGGTAGGTGTACTCGATCCCCGTTACTGTGCCGTCCGGTGTGCGCAGTGGCGCGATCTCGAGGAGCCCAGGGGCATAGTCTACAGCGTTGACAACCTCCACCCACGCCGTAATGGTCGGCGCAGTAGCGAGGGCCATTCCGCGCGCGCCAACGGTGGCCGTGGTGTAGGCGCGCGCGGCTCGCAGCCATAGATCGACACGATCCTTTGTTAAAGCGACGAACTGAAGTTGGAAGGCCAGTTCCTTTTTTGCAGGGATAGTGCTTCCCGGGCGGTTCACCGCGGCGGGATCGATTTCGGCAACCGCGAGTGCAGTTCGCCAGTCGAGATTCGCTTCCTCGAGTAGTCGGCAGAGAACGTGGACACTGAAGTTCGCTACACGCAGATTCTGGTACGAGTTCAATTTCACCGCTGCGTCCTTTCACCGCGGACGCAGCGCGATGGTCCAGCGTGTTCATGAACTCTTCGAGGCCGCAGCGTCCACCGACGTCGGCCAGAAGCAGGACGGACAAGAGGTCTCGGTGAGGCCGACGAGGATGCCTTGCCTCCGCATGGTGCGTTCACAAGGCTGCCGGGAGGCGCGGTCCTAGGACGCATCTCTCTCCTCTTCGTTGAGATTACGAGGCTCCCGAGCGCCGCGGCGTCTAGCGTACGAGCGGTATTGGAGTCCGTCATCAGCTTTGCATCCTGAGCCTTGCACCAAGCGCCATCGCGCGGCAAGAGGACGTATCTGACGCCTTTTCCGGTCTTGTTGGCGTCGAATGCCGTGTCGGTACGGTGTCGACCGCTCCTAATCTGAACCGTAGCGAATGTGAGCAAAGACACCGACTTACTGCGTCTACGCCGGCATCGCGATCGGCTACCTCCGGTAGGCGAACGACGTGGCTAGCAACGCATTGAGCGAGGAGCAAACAGGCGGACTCGCTGACATTCAGCCCCCTACCGCGACTGCGTACTTCGCGTAATCCAACCGACACAGGCGCTCTTCGGGACCCGAGACCATAAGAATCTGGAGAAACTCAATGACATCGACGTCGAATAGCCGACTTGTCATCGAGCAGTACTCGCCCCCGGGCGGCACCGCCGGCCGATCGGTCAGGGTGCGAAACGAGAGTATGGAGCATAGGACGTGACAAGGTTCGACGAGATCGAGCGTGCGGTCGCCGACATCGCCGCCGGCAAACCCGTGGTGGTAGTCGACGACGACGATCGTGAGAACGAGGGCGATCTGGTATTCGCCGCCGAGAAGGCAACGCCCGAACTCGTGGCGTTCATGGTTCGTTACACATCCGGATACCTATGCGTACCACTGTCCGGCGACGACTGCGACCGCCTCGGTCTGCCACCGATGTGCGCTATCAACCAGGACAAGCACGGTACCGCGTACACGGTGACGGTCGACGCCCGTGAGGGCCTCGGAACCGGTATCTCTGCATCCGACCGAGCCGCGACCATACGACTGCTCGCCGACCCCACCGCCGGTGCCGGCGACTTCACCCGGCCCGGCCACGTGGTGCCGCTGCGCGCGAAAGACGGAGGCGTGCTGCGCCGCCCCGGTCACACGGAAGCTGCCGTCGACCTTGCCCGCATAGCAGACCTCCGTCCGGTGGGCGCCATCTGCGAGATCGTAAGCCAGAAGAACGAGGGCGCGATGGCTCAGACCGACGAGCTGCGGGTATTCGCCGACGACCACGGCCTCGCACTGATCTCGATTGCCGACCTCGTTGCGTGGCGTCGTAAGCACGAGAAACATGTGGTTCGTGTCGCCGAGGCGCGCATACCGACCGCCCACGGCGCATTCCGAGCCGTCGGTTACCAGAGCATCTATGACGAGATCGAGCACGTCGCGCTCGTGTGCGGAGACATCGCCGAACCAGACGGCGACAGCCACGACGTCCTAGTCCGCGTGCATTCGGAATGCCTCACCGGCGACGTGTTCGGATCGCTCCGCTGTGACTGCGGTCCCCAACTCGACGCCGCTCTCGAAATGATCGCGCGGGAGGGTCGCGGTGTCGTTCTCTACATGCGGGGCCACGAAGGTCGTGGAATCGGTCTCCTGCACAAGCTGAAGGCCTACGAACTGCAGGACGCAGGATCCGATACCGTTGACGCCAACCTCCAACTCGGTTTGCCCGCGGACTCGCGCGACTACGGCGTGGGAGCGCAGATTCTCGACGACCTGGGGATCTCCACCGTGCGTTTGTTGACGAACAACCCCGCAAAACGTTTTGGGCTCGACAAATACGGACTGCATATCACTGAGCGTGTGCCGATGCCGCTACGTGCCAATGGCGAGAACGTCGCGTATCTGCGGACAAAACGCGACCGTATGGGCCACGATCTCATCGGCCTCGACGACCATGAACCCGAACTACGGGATAACGAAGCGTTCACCGCTCTCCGATAGCCGATTGAACCGCTGACTTGCCGAGCCGATAGGGCAAAGTAGGTTCAACTGTTGAGCAATACCGATCAGGTCTTCTATTAATCCAATTCGTACGGACCCTGTAGGACTTTCCAGATGGAATCGTCACTGGAAACGGGCAAATTATGGGGGTGCCAGCTTCCAGATGGAATTTAACCGACGCATGAACCCATTCAAATTTGCATATCGCAACGAAACTTCCGATCGAAAAATCATACGCAACTACTTGAGTCTGGACAATTGTAGTCAGTATCGCGGCCAACCCTCCCTGGCCCGAGTGGAAGATGTTGATGCAGACGTCCGGAGCAGGGATGACGGCGTGACGCTCGGTCATCGTGAACATCTGTCAGGAGAGTCAGTGAGCTTCAAACGAGGGCAGACGGCCGAGGCGTACC
>NZ_LTCZ01000184.1:0-8645 GCF_001583455.1 Rhodococcus sp. LB1
TATGCCGCGGGCATCGAGGTAACCGGGAACTTTCCCGTCTCCGCCGTCAGCGACGTGGCAGGCGGCATCACCATCGCCGCCATGTCCTACGGCCGGCACCTCGACGTCGGCATCATCGCCTGCCGAAACCTCGTCCCCGATGTGTGGGACGTGACCGGGCAGCTACACCAGGCTCTCTCCGAACTGACCGCGTGCACCCGCAACGTCCGATATCTGCGCCCGTGCCGTCGCCCGGAGTCGAGGTAACCGCTCTCGTCATCGGCACCACCATTGACCGACCCGAATACGTAGACAGTCACAGCTCTACCCGGACGCGATTTTGCGTGGAAGCCGCCCTGTAGAGCGGATCCTCAACCAGGACACGTCGCCATAAGTGTTACGCGGCTTCCTCGGCAGCCGGGAAATCCGGCTGCCAAGCATCAGGCGTCGGCGATGGGCGTGATCCCCGTACGGCGCGCCTACGGCCATCGCGAGGACAGGGCACTGAGCGATCGACTCGCTGTCTGCAAAGCCGAGCCTCGGGGCCCACGGCGCGGGACACGGCGGGCCAACGCCAACCGCTACCGGTAGCAGTACGAATCGGAGGAGGCGTCACCGCCCTGGAGGCGAACCTGGTGCACCCGCAGACCCCGAAAGTCCTCGTCATGCGGGAAGAAGGCCTCGTCGATGGTCATTCCGCCGCTAGGATCGGCGTGCATCTCGGCCATCCAGGCACCAACCCCGTCCGGGTAGAACTGGTCGTCCCAGGCGCCGTAGAGGGAGTTGGTGAGGTAGACCCGCCGACCATCACGGCTGATCTCGACCATCTGTGGGCCACCGGACAGCGGCTGGTTCGGTGCTGCCGGATGGGCGCTGTGGCCCACGATCCCTCCGAGCCGGATGGACCCCGTCTCTATGGGGCTGGCTGGGTCGTGCACGTCGAACTGTTTGAGTTCCCCGATACCCCAGCACGAGACGTAGAGGAATTTGTCGTCGACCGACAGGTCGATGTCGCTGACCAGCGGTGGCACAGCACCAAACGGTTTCAGCGCAGGCGGCAACAGGTCGGGATCGGTCGGCTCGGCCGGGATGGTGATCACCTTGTCCACCGCCCAACTGTCCCCGTCGCGGTGCCAACGCCACACCGAGGCCGACAGATCCTCAGTCGAGATCACCACGCCGAGGAATCCCCACGTGGCCTCCGGGTCGTGCGACGGGCGCAGCTCGAGCGGCATCTGATGCTGCGCACCGAGATCGACTCGTTGCCGGTGCTTGCCGGTGGCGAGGTCCCAGAAGTGGATCGCGTGGCCGTACTTGTTCTCCAGCAACAGCTCCGGTACCAGCCCGTCCTCGATCATCGACGGCGTGCCCCACTCGCTGCTGATCAGCGTGTTCTGGTTGAGATGCCACCAGGCGTCGTAGGCGAGGTACTGCGGACCCCGGTCGGTCTCCCATTGCCGGAGCACGTCGAACGTGTCGTGATCGAGCAATGCGATCCCGCCCGGCCCGTCCGATCCGTTTGCGCCGCCGAGGCAGGTCATGAACACGCCGTCCGGCCCGCAGTGCAACGTGTGTGGTCGGGAGTAGCCGGCCTTGGCTGCGAGCTCGGCACTGTCCACGATCTTGGACAGGGTGGGCTGACGTGGGTCGGGCTGAGTATCGAACACGTACAGGTGGGACGAGCGCAGGCCCGGAACGATCAAGTACCGGCGAGCCAACCCCTCCATGTGGTGACCCTCGTGTTTCAGCGCGCTGCTGCAGGCATTCCAGCCGAAGTGGTGCAGCTCGTTGCCCCGCTGGGGTACCTCGGTCCAGCCCACCACTTGGCCGTATGTGCCCGACCCGGGATCCACGTCGATCACGCTCAGCGCATCAGGTTTCTCCGCTGCGCGATCGAACGCAACCACGTAGGCCAGTTGCTCCATTGGGGCGGCAGCCGCCTCGGCTGCGCTGCGATAGAAGGTCGGATCCATAGTTGGCTGACTCATCTCAGCCTCCTTCGTATCGAAACGACGAGACCCGCTCATACCTCCTGTCACACCTGCCGCAACCCGCGCCCACGGGTTCGCAGCGATGAGAGAGGACGCACGGGCTCTCGGTGAACACCAAACCCGTCCGCGAACAAACACCCTGCCCGTCTGCCGCGTACCGGGACATGGATACCCCATAAGGATAGGAGAAGCGGACGACGGGCGGAACCTTCGCGACCCGCCGACTCCAGCTCTTGTTCGGGGTCTACGAGCACGTAGCCGCCAACCTCGATCCGGGATTCTCAACCACAAGGACGAATGGATCGCGCTACCCAGTTGGGAGCACCTCTGGCTCGCCTCCACAGGAGAGGTCCGTGGCACACCCGCCCTGGCCCCGCCGGCGACCGCCCTGGCCGGGGTACTGCTCGGGCTCGCGACGTACGGCGTGCCGACCCGGCCGCCGGCCGCGGGCCCATGATCTGGCGCGGGTCGACCTCTACCACCTCGGCACAAGGACGCTGCATCCTCGGCCCCTGTCGTATTCCGCTGGTCCATTTTCCTGCGACAGTGTCCTGGCGCACTGTCAGCTATCGGCGATTCATTTCCCTATATCCACTGCTCTGCAATAGCTTTGAAATTCTCAACAAATTTCAGGGCACCATAATTGGTCCGCACCGACACTCGTCACGACGCGGGTCTCACGACCCTGAGGTCGCGCCACCGACTCCCTGACCGGAGAGTGACCCGCCACCAGAAGTTCGAATTCTCGGTTGAGAGAAGGACGATTTCAGCGTCGGTATGAGGCCCGGGACATCGCGCTGGCTACATATACGAGAAGAACTGCCCGCGCTGCCGCGACGACCAGGACCACGTGACATAACGTCACATTCATACCCCTCCCCCGGACGCAGTCTCTCCTAGCCGGGCCGCCCGGGATCCGGATGATGTCGTCGGCACTGTCCGTGATGTTCATCGCTTCCCTACCACGGCGGCGAACCTGGTGGGCGCGGTCCGGTGTTCCATTCTGGCCCAGGCCGCCTCGGCGGTGAACGGCCCGAACGTGCAACACGTCCCGTCGTGGCGGTCCACTTCGACAACCCAGTACTCGGTCACCTGGAGGGATGCCGCGGCGTCGACGGCGGTGTCAGTCATCGGTGCTCCTTCGAAAGAGTGAAGCGTCGCGATTGTGTCGAGGTCCATTGTCCGCCGACGCGAGCCTGCAAGTCGCCTCGGCCTGTCCAAAATGCAGATGCCGACCCGGCGCGGGCGCTGTGCCGACAGAACACGTACGTCGAGCTCCATCACCGCCGCCATACCGGTCACAGATGTGAGGGCGGCGTCGGGTCGGCGCACCCGAATCGTCAGACGAAGGCACTGTGTCCGGTTAACGACCGTCCGACGATGAGAGTGTTCATTTCCCTGGTTCCCTCGTACGAGTAGATCGCTTCGGCGTCGGCGACGAAACGGCCCACGTTGTGTTCCAGAAGTATTCCATTGCCGCCCATCAACTCCCGTGCCCATCCGACAGTTTCACGCATGCGGACCGTACAGAACGCCTTGGCGAGCGATGAGTGCCGGTCCTCGGCATCCCCCTGGTCCTGCAATTGGGACAACCGCGCACACAGGGCCAAGGACGAGGTGATGTTTCCGAGCATTCGCACCAGCAGGTCCTGCACGAGCTGGAACCCGCCGATCGGCCTGCCGAACTGTTCACGGGCGCAGGCGTATTTCAGCGCGTTCTCGTACGCGCCGCGCGCGCATCCAACCGCCATCCAGGCCACGCCCGCGCGTGTCAGTCGTAGCACCTCGGCGGTGTCCTTGAACGTGTTCGCGCCCTGCAGGCGGTTGCGCTCCGGAACCTGCACGTTGTCGAGCGTGATGAGCGCGTTCTGCACGATCCGCAGGGCGATCTTGCGCTCCTGCTTGTCCGCCGTGAATCCGGGCGAGGAATTGTCGACGACAAATCCCTTCACCTGGCCGTCGGCGACGTCCTTGGCCCAGATCACCGTGAGATCGCCGAACGTCGCGTTGCCGATCCATTTCTTCTGCCCGTTCAGAGTCCAGGTGTCACCGTCGCGTTCGGCAGTCGTGGTGAGCCCGCCCGATGCACCGGAACCTACGTCGGGTTCGGTCAGCCCGAAGGATCCGATCTTCTCGTACTGTGCCATCGAGGGGAGGAAGCGTTCGCGTTGTTCGTCCGAACCGCACAGGTAGATCGATCCCATGGCCAGGCCGCCGTGCACGCCGTTGAAGGTGGCGATCGAGGAATCCGTGCGAGCCAGCTCCATCGCAATCATCCCGTCGAGCAGGTAGCTCCGCCCGGCACAGCCGAAGCCCTGGTAAGGCACACCGGCGATGCCGAGCTTCCGGAGTCCGGGCACGATCTCGAACGGGAAGGTTCCGGCATTCCAATGTGTGTTGATGATCGGGTCGACCTCGGTGGTCATGAAATCGTGCACGGAGTGCAGCAATGCGCGCTCTGAGTCGGAGAGCATCTGTTCGAATGCATAGAAATCCGACGTGTCGGTGTTCGGATTCGGGCTCATGGGCTTACTCCTGGGTCCTGAAGGAAGGTCGTGATCGCCGGCGCGAGTTCGGTGGCGTTGGTGATCAGGTCGATGTGTCCGCCGGAGTGCAGATGCATGGTTGCGTGCGGCAACAGCTGATTCATGATTCGGGCGTTGACAACTGGCACGATCGGGTCGTCGGTACCCGCGACGAGGAGGGTCTGCTGCCTGATCGCGGGCAGCAGGGGCAGGCTCGTCCACACCGCCCCGGCAAGCAGTTGATGGACGTACCCGATCTTGGATCCGGCGTGCAGCTGCTGCAGGAAGAGCGCGGCGACGTCGTCGCGCTGCTGGCGCGCGGTGCCGCCGTACAGGTCACCGGCGATCGAGGCCGCGTAGGCCGGGTCGCGGAACCTGCGCGGTGTCAGCATCTTGGCCAGTACTCGCGGCGTGCCCGGAACCATCAGTGCGCCGGTGCCGGTCGCGGCCAGGACCAGTCGCCGGCACCGGCGCGGATTCTGGATGGCGAACTGCTGTGCCAGCGCCCCACCCCAGGACAACCCGAGCACGTCGACGACGCCGAGGCCGAGTGTGGTCAGCACCCGCCCCAGCACCCACGCCAGGTAGGCGAACCCGTAGGGAGCAGCGGATGCAGGGGATCCGCCGGTGCCGGGAACGTCGAATCGAATCACGGTGATCTGTGGATCCAGCTGAGCGACCAACGGATCGAGTACCTCGTAGCTGGCCCCGATGCCGTTGCACAGGACGAGCGGCACACCTCGGGTGCCGGCGGATCCGGTCCGGATGCTGACCCGGATCCGCTGACCGGCGGCCTCGACGTATCTCTCGGTCTCGATGGCCGCGTTCATCGGTACAGCACCACGACGTCGGCGATGCAGGCCGGGCGTTCGGTGCCGTCGACCTCGTAGGTCAGTCCGTACACGACCTCGACGCCGGCGGGCTTGTGCTGGGCCGACGTGACGGTCACCGTTGCCCGGAGTTTGGCACCGACCGGCACCGGCGAGGGGAACCGCACCTTGTTCAGCCCGTAGTTCAGCGCGGCCTGGACGGTGTCGATGGTCAGGACATCGGCGAGTACGCGCGGGGCCAACGCGAGCGTCAGGTAGCCGTGCGCGATCGTCCCCTTGAAGGGCCCCCGGGCTGCCCGCTCCGGGTCGGTGTGGATCCACTGGTGGTCGCCGGTCGCGTCGGCGAAAAGGTTCACCTGGTCCTGTCGCAGTTCGTACCAGTCGGTGGTTCCGAGGGTCTGTCCGGTCAGGTCGAGCAGGTCCGCTGGGTTGGCGATATGTGTGGTCATCGTCGTCTCTCAGGTGGTGTCAGTTCTGGTGCACGTAGGTGCCGGGCGCTGGGGCGACGGGTGCATACCCCGCGCCGCCGAGGGTTTGCGGTGCATCGATTTCGGCGCCGCTGCGGTCGGCCAGCCAACTGATGTAGTCCGGCCACCACGAGTCGGTGGTCTGCTCGGCCGTCTGCACCCAGTCTTCGGCCGTGTCCTGATCGACTTGGCCGATCCGGAACGAGGACCTGGGGTTGCCCGGCGGGTTGACCAGCGCCGCGATGTGGCCGCTCGACGAGAGGACGAACCGGTTGTCCTTGCCGCCGAGCAGGCGGGCACTGCGGTAGCAGGCCTGCCAGGGCGAGATGTGATCGGCGACGCCGCCGATGACGTACGAATCCGCAGTGACCTTCGAGAGGTCGACCGGGGTCCCCAGCATGCTCACCGCCCCGGGGGTGGTCAGCGCGTTGCGTAGCCCTATCAGAACCAGGTCCCGGTGCAGCGCTGCCGCCATCCGGGTGGTGTCGGCATTCCAGAACAGCACGTCGAAGGCTGCGGGCGAGCGGCCCTGCACATAGTTGTTCACCCAGTACCGCCACACCAGGTCGGTCGGTCGCAGCCACGCGAACACCTCGGCCATCGCCCGTCCGTCGAGGTATCCCTTGGACCTCGACGCTCGGATGGCTGCCTGCGCTGCTCGCTCGCTCATTGCGGCCGAGGCGAAGCCGGCTCTGCTCTGGTCGAGCACCGTGACGGCGAGCGTGAGTCCGGCGATCCGATCTCCCTCGCCGATCTCAGCGAGATGGGCGGCGGTCATGGCGGCGAGGATGCCGCCGGAGCAGGTCGCCAGCAGGTGCGCGCTCTCGGTCCCGGCGATCGTCTGCACCGCATCGAGTGCCTCGACGATCGCCGCGCCATACGTATTGACGTCCCAATCACGCTGCCGGGCTTGGGGATTGCGCCACGAGATCGCGAACACTTGCTGGCCTTGCTGCAGGAAGTACTCGATCATGCTGCGACCGGGAGCGATGTCCATGATGTAGTACTTGTTGATCACCGGCGGGATCATCAGCAGCGGGATCGAGCGCACCTTCGGTGTCTGCGGCGCGTAGTGAATCAGCTCGAATGCCCGGGTCTGCAACACCACCGCCCCCTTGGTGGTGGCGACGGTCTCGCCTACGGCGAACGCGTCGGGATCGACCATCGCCGGAATCCTGGGCTGGGACAGCATGTCGCGGGCGAAGGCTTTCAGTCCGCGCACGGCGCTCAGTCCGCCGGTGTCGATCATTGCTTTCCAGCCGACCGGACTGATCAACGGGTTGTTGGTCGGCGCCAACCCCTCGATGATGTTGTCGAGAACGAACCGCATCTTCTCCGAGTCTCGCCAATCCAACTGGGCATCGTCGAACAGCTTGTCGGCCGTCTCCGCCGACGCCAGGTACGCCTGCATTGTTCGCTCGAGCAGGGGGTTGCCCTGCCATGCCGGATCGACGAAGCGTTTGTCACCCTTCGCGGGGACACGTTCGCAGGTTCCGACGGCGATCGTGCCCAGTTCGCGGGCCAGGGCGGTGCCGCGGTGAGCGAGAGTGCGCTGCCGTTTGGTGAGATTGACCCCGAAGCGGGCCCAGGCCCCATTCGGGAGCATTCGGCCGGCGAATCCTCGAGTGGAGCTGGTCAGCAGGAGGTCCAACGGCGCGGCGAGCGCGTCGGGGCTGTTGGTCGGGTTCGTCATGACTACTTGGTGCTTTCGGTTGTCGGAACGGCCACCTCGCGGCGGAGGATCTTGCCTGTCGCTCCCTTCGGGAGACTGTCGACGATCCACAGGCGGCGCGGGTACTTGTAGGCGGCAACTCGCTGCTTGACGAAGTCCCGCAGTTCGGTGGGATCGACCCGTGCGCCGTCCTCGAGGACGACCGCAGCGCCGATCTCCTCGCCGAGTGAGTCGTGCGGAAGACCGATCACCGCAGCTTCGACCACCACCGGATGCTCGTAGAGCACCTCCTCGAGCTCCCGGGGGTAGACATTGAAGCCACCTCGGATGATCAGGTCCTTCTTGCGGTCGACGATGTAGAAATAGCCGTCTTCGTCGACCTTGCCGACGTCACCGGTCGAGAACCAGCCATCGGCCGAGAGGGCCGCCGCCGTGGCGTCCGGCAGGTTCCAGTACCCCTTCATGACGTTGTGACCCCGAATCTGGATCTCGCCGAGCTCACCCTGCGGGACCTCGTGGCCCATCAGGTCGACGATCCGCATCTCGACACCCTCGACCGGGGTACCGATCGAGCCGGGTTTGCACTCGCGGTGCGGGTGGTTGAAGGAGGCTACCGGGGAGGTCTCGGACAGCCCGTAGCCCTCGAGGATCGTGGCACCGAACATCTTCTCGAAATCGGTGAGAACCTGAACAGGCAGGGACGCGCCGCCGGATACGCAGACTCGGAGGGTCTCCGTCGCCGACGAACGAAATCTCGTCGCCTCACCGCGCAGCGCCGAGTACATCGTCGGCACGCCCTCGAACACCGTGACTGCGTCGCGTTCGATCACCTCGATGGCCTTGTGCGGATCGAATCTGGGGATCAGCGTGAGGGTCGCGCCCGCCGCCACCGACGTGTTCAGCCCGCAGGTCAACCCGAAGACGTGAAAGAGTGGCAGGCACCCCATCACGACGTCGTCGGGCCCGAGTTCGAGCAGGGTGCGCGCGGCGACTTCCTGGTTGCGGTTGAGGCCGCCATGGGTGAGCTCGGCCCCCTTCGGCTTGCCGGTCGTTCCCGACGTGTGCAGGACGACGGCGGTATCTGTGTCGGCGCGGTCGACCGGACTCGCTTGTTCGGGCAGATCCGCCGTCAGTCTCGCCAGATCGGCATCGTCTACCAGCCAGCATTTCGCTCCGGCGCC
>NZ_LTCZ01000185.1:0-1153 GCF_001583455.1 Rhodococcus sp. LB1
TGGTCGTCGGGTCCGAACAGACCCCAGGACGAGCCCGGGGGCGCGTCGGTTCGGGTGAGCAGTTCCCGGTAGCAGGGGTAGTTGCTGCCACGGGATGGAGCGCTGTGTTCGTCGATGTTCACTGGAACGCCTTCCGCGAGTGGGGGTGAGCGTCGCTGCTGTTGCCGTTGCCGGGGGTGGTGCGGGTCGGCTCGATGGTGACGGCCGGTGAGTTGCCGGCATGGGCGGCGCGGAGCAGGGCAGTCAGATCATCGGCGGTGACCGGGCGGGGGTTGGATGGGGGGATGACGGGCAGGATCAGTTCCACGGCCTCGGGAATGTCCTGCTCGGTCAGTCCGTAGTCCTTCAGTGCGGTCGGTGCGTGAAGCTCGGCTTGGAGGGCGCCGAGTCCGGTGACCGCGGAGGGCGCGTCGAACGCGGTCGCGATCCTGTTCTCGAGGTCGGGCACCGCGGGGGCGTTGAAGGCCAGCACGTGGGGCAGGACGATCGTATGAGTCTGCGCGTGCGGCAGGTCGTAGGCGCCGCCGAGGACGTGGCAGATCTTGTGGTGCAGGCCCGATCCGGCGGAGGTGAAAGCGACCCCGGCCAGGTACGCCCCGTAGAGGACCTGTTCGCGACCGGGCAGTCCGCGGGGATCGGCGTTCACGGTCGGGAGTCCGGCGGCGAGAGCACGGATGCCTTCGCCCGCCAGAGCCCGGTTGATCGGATCTGCCCGGGGCCCCCACATGGCGTCGATGCAGTGGGCGAGCCCGTTCATCCCCGATGCCACCGACAGGTCCACGGGCAGTGACAGGGTCAGGTTGGCGTCGTAGATGACTGTGGTGGGGAGCACCGTGTCGTCGACCCCGGTGGTCTTGCGGGATTGTTCGGTCAGCCCCCAGACGTTGGTGGCCTCGGAACCGGAGTAGGTGGTGGGCACCGCGATGATCGGGATTCCGGTGACCATGGCGACTGCCTTGGCCAGCCCGGTCGTCGACCCTCCGCCCACGCAGACGAGGACGTCGATGTCGTGCTGCACGGCGATGCTGCGCGCGGTGTTCGCCTTGTCGATGGGGACATGCGGGGCGACGTCGTGGTGATTCACCGTCACTCCGATCTGGCGGGTCACCTCGCCGGCGGTGGATGCTTCGGACGCACTGGAGATCACCATGAC
>NZ_LTCZ01000186.1:0-4256 GCF_001583455.1 Rhodococcus sp. LB1
GAAATTTGAAACAGCCCCCCCGGACGTTGACAAGTACTCACAGGCGGCGAAGCCGCGCGAGGTGCGCGGTACTGATCCGGGCGGCCTGCTCGGCGTCGCCGTCGGCGATCGCCTCCACCAGCAGTCGATGGACCTCCGCGTCGGGCTCACTGTGCGCGGTCAGGTCCAGCACGTCCATCAGGTCGAGCATCGCTTCGCGCAGCCGCGGGACGAACGTCTCGAACAATTCGGTCAGCACCGGGTTGTGCGCCGCGACCACGACCGTGCGATGCAGCGCGATGTCTGCGTCGACGAACGCGGCAGCCCCGGTCCCGGACGCCGCGGACCGTGCGTCCAGGGCCTGGCGGAGCGCCGCGACATCGTCCTCGTCGCGCCGGGCCGCCGCCAGCCGGGCCGCCTCGATCTCGACGGTGTTACGCACCTCGACGACGTGCCGGATCTCCTCGGTCCGGAGCACCCGGTCCCAGTCCTGCCGTGGCGACGACCTGCGGAGGAAGACGCCGGCCCCTTGCCGCGACTCGAGCATGCCGAGGCCCGCGAGCATCCGGACTGCCTCGCGCACCGTCGACCGTCCGACGCCCAGTTCGGCGGCCAGGGTGGTCTCGCCGGGGAGCTTGGCGTCGACCTCCCATTCACCGCTCTCTATCCGAGAGCGCAGCAGGTCCGCCGCCTGGTCCGTCAGCAGGTGGCGTCGTATCGACGAGGTCACGCAGAACTCCTCAGGTTGTCTGATGAGTGATTTTCTCCTAGTCTAGCGCCGTGGCGTTCCGTGGACTTCTCCTCCACTGCCGCGGCGGGGCCTGAAGGCCGGCACCCTGCCGCGGGGTTTCGCCGCGTCGGTCGTCTCGTGCACCCCATTCCGAGGAGAAGACCGTCATGACCAGCACCGTCCCCACCTGGAACACCCAGCAACCCTCGCCGATGCCCTCCGATCGCTACCGCGCGATCTGGGACCGCGTTCCCGTCCCCGACCTCGACCGCACCTGGCCGGCGCGACGCACCACCACCGCCCCGCTGTGGGTTCCCGTCGATCTGCGCGACGGCAACCAGGCCCTCGCCGAGCCGATGGATCCGGAGCGCAAACGCAGGTTCTTCGAACTGCTGATCTCGATCGGCTACAAGGAGATCGAGGTCGGATACCCGTCCGCGAGCCAGACCGATTTCGACTTCGTCCGCGACCTCGTGCGTCTGGACCTGGTGCCCGAGGACGTGACGATCGTCGTCTTCACCGCGGCCCGCGACGATCTGATCGCCAGGACGTACGAGGCGGTCGAGGGACTGCCGAACGTCGTGGTGCACATGTACACGGCGACGGCGCCGACGTGGCGCTCCGTCGTCCTCGGCAAGGACCGGAAAGCGCTGCACCGGTTGATCTTCGATGCAGCGCAGGAGGTGGCGCGCGGCGCCGGTGACCATCCGGGCCGGCGGTTCGAATTCTCACCCGAGGTGTTCAACCTGACCGAGCCGGACTTCGTGCTCGACGTGTGCAACAGCCTGACCCAGCTGTGGGACGCGAGCCCCGACCGTCCCGTGATCCACAATCTGCCTGCCACGGTGGAGGTCTCGACGCCCAACGTGTATGCCGACCAGATCGAGTACATGCACCGGCATCTGGAGCGGAGGGAGTCGGTCATCCTGTCGGTGCACCCGCACAACGACCGCGGCACCGGGGTCGCCTGCGCCGAACTGGCGGTGCTGGCGGGTGCGCAGCGGGTCGAGGGCTGCCTGTTCGGCAACGGTGAGCGGACCGGCAACGTCGATCTGGTGACGCTGGCCCTGAATCTGCACGCGCAGGGCGTCGACCCGATGATCGACCTCTCGGACATCGACACGGTGCGGCGAACCGTCGAGTACTGCAACCGGATTCCCGTTCACGAGCGGCATCCCTACGGCGGCGACCTCGTGTACACGGCGTTCTCCGGCACCCACCAGGATGCGATCAAGAAGGGATTCGCGGAGCATCGGGCGTCCGCAGCGGCAGCCGGGCTGGATGCGGGGAGCGCACCGTGGGCGGTGCCGTACCTGCCGATCGACCCGGCGGACGTGGGACGCGACTACCAGGCCGTCATCCGCATCAACAGCCAATCAGGCAAGGGCGGCATCGCGCACCTGCTGCAGACCGAATACGGTGTCACGCTGCCGCGGCGGCTCCAGATCGACTTCGCCGCGAAGGTGCAGGAGGCGGCGGACACGTCGGGGCTCGAGATCACGGCCGAGGAACTGTGGACACTGTTCTGCGCCGAGTACGGCTATCGGGGCGGCCTCGGCCGCTGGTCCGTCGAGCACGGCACGGACGGCGACCGGCTGTTCGTCGTGTTCGACGTCGACGGCGTGGAAGTGTCGGGCGAGGCGGTGGCCACCGGCCCTGTCGAGGCGATGACCCACGTCCTCGCGTCGAAGGGTGTGGAGGTGGACGTCCTCTCCCTGACCCAGCACTCGCAGAGGTCGGGTAGCGACAGCGCGGCGATCACGTTGGCGGAGTGCCGCGTCGGCGATCGGACGGTGTGGGGCATGGGCTCACACCAGTCGGTGACGGCCTCCGCGATCCGGGCGGTATACCGAGCCGTGAGTACTTGTTAACCCCCCGCGGTTGACAAGTACTCACGGGCGGCGAAGCCGCAAAGCCTCCGCAATCACGTCCGGGCGGTCCTCGGGCATCAACGTGTAGCTGTCCTCGACCTCCTGCAGTTCGGCGTGCGGGTACAGTTCGGCCAGGCGCCGGCCGTGGTCGCGGGGCATCACCTTGTCCTCGACGGCCCACAGCACGAGGACCGGCCGGTCGAAGCTCCGGTTCGCTTCCGCCCATTCCCGGAGCGTCGACTTCGGCGGCACCGACGTCGTGTACTTGCGCAGGTCTCGCCGGACCCGGCGGTCGGTGGTCGCAGGTCGGAACCACCCGTCCATCACCGACTTCGGTACGGGCCGCTTGCTCATCCAGCCCCACCCCGCGGGCGCCCGGCGCATCGCCCGGAATCGCAGCGCCTGCATGATCAACGCCAGACCACCGGGGATCGCCACCGCGATACCTATTGCGCGACCCGGAATTCCGGGCGGATAGTTGTCGAACGCCTCACACGGGGTGAGGACGAGAGCCCCGACGCGGCTGGTGTCGCCGAGCGCGATCAGCACCTGCGCGCCGCCCCAGTCGTTCTGCACGAGGGTGACGTCGGCAAGATCGAGCCGTTCGAGGAACTCCCCGATGAGTAGTCCGAGACCGCGTAGCGACAGGTCGGCGTCCTCTCGCATCGGAATGCGGTGCGCACCGAGCGGGAGGTTCGGGACGATGCAGCGGAAGTCCGGGGCGAGTCGCTCCACCACGCGTCGCCATACGGTGCCGCCGATCGTCAGCCCGGAGATGAACACGAGGACGGGGCCGTCGCCCCCGGTGTCCCGATACTCGACGGTGCCCGCGGAGAGCTCGATCTGCTTCATGGCACTCACTCCATTTGATAGATCGTTCTACTGAGAATCACGTTACGATGAGGTACGCACCGAGCGCAACGTCCGGAGGGCAGGAAAGTGAACGACACGAAGGCCCGGATCCTCGGCACCAGCAGCGACCTCTTCCGTCGCAACGGCTACACCGGGACCGGACTCAAGCAGGTCGCCACGGAGGCGCACGCCCCGTTCGGGTCGATCTACCACTTCTTCCCGGGCGGAAAGCAGCAACTCGGCGAGGAGGTCATCCGCTCGTCGGGCGAGGAGTACGCCCGGCTCGTGTTCTCCGTCCTCGACGCGCATCCCGACATCCTCGAGGGGATCGAGGTGGGGTTCCGGCTGGCGGGCGAGACCCTCGTGGCCACCGACTACGCGGACGCCTGCCCCATCGCCACGGTCGCACTCGAAGTCGCGAGCACCAACGAGGTGCTCCGCGTGGCCACGGCCGACGTGTTCACGAGCTGGATCGACTCGGGCAGCGCCCTGCTGCGCGCCCGCGGATTCGACGAGGCCGATGCGCGGCGTCTGATCCTCGGCTTCGTCACCAGCCTGGAGGGCGCGTTCGTCCTCGCCCGCGCGCTCCGCAGTACCGAACCACTCGACGCGGCCGGCGCCACCGTCCTCGCCGCCGCGCGGGCCTGCCTCCCACCACGTGAGTGAGAAAGCGCCCCCGGCCACACCGTGCCACTCACATGCGTCATGTGACAGGCGTCACATTCGGGTTGCGGAAGAAATTCACCGGGTTCATAGTTGAAGCTACAAGCACTTGAAGATTCAACTAATTGAGTCGACGATCCGAGGAGTTTTCATGACCACCG
>NZ_LTCZ01000187.1:0-3517 GCF_001583455.1 Rhodococcus sp. LB1
GGGCGCTCGATCCTGGGTTTGTCCCACGTCGTCGACTACACCCAATCTCGACGATCGGTACCGACGTGTGCGGGTGACACACCGGTTCCATCCACTGTTCGGCCGGGACTTCGAGTTCGTGGCGCACCGGCAGAACTGGGGCGAGGACCGGGTCCACCTGCACGACGAGAACGGAGAGCTGTTCTCCCTGCCGGCCGGGTGGACCGATATCGCCCCGGTCGACCCGTTCGTGGTCGTCGCCGACGGGCGTTGCGCGTTCACCACCGACGGGCTGCTGGCGGTGGCGGATCTGATCGACCGGCTCCGGGCCCAGCGCGACGGTGACGAAGAAGTCAGGCGGATTACGCCGTGAACGTCAGGCGGATTATGCCACGACCGACCTTTCGATCCGGACGCGAACACGAGTCCCCAATTGCAAATCTGTATGTGCTGCAGCAGATAATGGATGGTAGTCGGTGTGTCGCGAAGATTCTTCAGCGCAGCGTCGTCATAATTATATTGACGATCGCATGGTTCAGGAGGCGACATGACCCGGCGCGCAACACCCGAGGACCCCAAGACGGCGGCGCTGCGCGAGGCCCGCAGCCTGAACCCGCACCCGGAACGGGTGGCCGACCCGGAGTTTGCGACCGAGGAGTTCTTCGACGCCCGGGACGCGGTGCAGGTCAAGTACGAGATGGTGCGAGCCGTCCTGGTGGACGGCCAATCGGTGACCGCGGCCGCGGCGGCATTCGGGTACTCCCGGCAGAGCTACTACCAGGCGGCCGCCGCGCTGGCCGAGGGCGGACTGGACGGGCTGGTCGCCGCCAAGCCCGGCCCCCGCGCCGGGCACAAGCTCACCGGCGAGATCCTGGCCTGGGCCGAGCAGCAGCTCGCCGGCGATCCCGCACTGAAACCGGCCGCCCTGGTCGAGCCGATCGAGCAGCGGTTCGGTGTGCGCGTGCACCCCCGCTCCATCGAGCGAGCGGTGGTCCGCGTCCGGGAGCATTCCAAAAGCCGCTGACTCACCCGCCTTCGAGCGGAGGGAGGACCCGCAGTCCCCGGACGCCGACCGGGACACAGGCCCGCTCGACACCCGGTACGAACAGCTCCGTCACGCCGCCCTGCACGAACGTGCTCGCGCGTTCCCGCTCGGGCTCGGCGTGCTGGTCGGCAGGGGCATCACCGCCTGGCGGCGGGCCCTGACCCGGCTGACCTGCGACCGCACCCCGGCCCGCGGCCCCGGCCCGACGGCGGGCGGTCCGGCCGAGCTGTCGGGCGCACTGACCGCCGAACTGATCGACGTCCTGGCCGCCGTCGCGCTCGCCGGCGCCGGCCCCGATCCGCCGCCCCCGTCCCTACCGCCGCGAGGAGAAGCCCACCGATGTTCACCGACACCACCGGCCCGTCCAAGGTGACCGCCGCTCACCTGCAGCGCCGGGCGCTGCTCTACGTCCGCCAGTCCAGCCTCAAACAGGTTCTGCACAACACCGAGTCCGCGATCCGCCAATACGACCTGCGCGGCAAGGCCATCGCGCTCGGCTGGGCCGCCGACCAGATCACCGTCATCGACATCGACCAGGGCCAGTCCGGCGCCTCGGCCGCCGACCGCGAAGGCTTCGGGCAACTGGTCGCCGACGTCTCCCTCGGCCGGGCCGGAATCGTCCTCGGTCTCGAATGCTCCCGCCTGGCCCGCAACAGCGCCGACTGGCACCAACTGCTCGAACTCTGCGCGATGACCGGCACCCTGATCTGCGACGAGGACGGCCTCTACGATCCCCGCACCTTCAACGACCGACTCCTGCTCGGCATGAAAGGCCAAATGTCGGAAGCCGAACTGCATTTCATCAAGGCCCGGCTGCGAGGCGGGCAACTGTCCAAGGCCCGCCGCGGCGAGCTGATCATGCCGCTGCCGGTCGGCCTGGTCTACGACGCCGCCCACCACGTCATCCTCGACCCCGACACCGCGGTCCGCGGCGCCCTGGCGCACCTGTTCACCACCTTCGAGGCCACCGGATCGGCGACCGCGTGCGTCAAGGCGTTCCGCACCGCCGGGCTGCTGTTCCCCTGGCGGCACCTCAAAGGCCCCCACAAGGGCGAGGTCGACTGGAAACCGCTGGCGCACCACGCCGTGCTGCGGGTGCTGCACAACCCCCGCTACGCCGGCGCCTTCACCTACGGACGGCACAGCCAGCGCACGCTGCCGGGCGGCAAAACCGTCACCGCGCAACTGCCCCGCGAGCAGTGGGTTTCCTTCATCCCCGGCGCCCACCCCGGATACATCACCCTCGACCAATACGACGCCAACCTCGCACGCCTGCAAGCCAACTCGGCCGCACACGGGCTCGAGCGCCGCAGCGGGCCGCCGCGGGAAGGACCGGCGCTGCTGCAGGGCATCATCGTCTGCGGCCGGTGCGGGCTGAAGATGACCGTCCGCTACCACCACCGCCACGGCACCGAGGTGCCGACCTACATGTGTCAACGCGACGGCATCGAGAACGGTCGGCCGGTCTGCGCCACCATCCCCGGCCAGGACCTCGACCGGGCCATCGGGCAACTGCTGATCGACACCCTCACCCCGCTCACCGTCGAAGCGGCCCTGCAGGTCTCGGCCGAGCTCACCCGCCGGGCCGCCGACGCCGACCGGCTGCGCGCCGCGCACGTCGAACGCGCCCACTACCTCGCCGACCTGGCCCGCCGCCGCTACCTGGCCGTCGACCCCGCCAACCGGCTGGTCGCCGACACCCTCGAGGCCGACTGGAACACCGCCCTCCGCGCGCTGAACCAGGCGCAGGAGAGCTACGACAAGGCCCGACACGAGGGCACCGGGCACCTGACCGACGCGCAGAAGGCCCGAATCAATCAACTGGTCACCGACCTGCCCGCAATCTGGAAAGACCCGGACACCCCGCAGCGCGAACGCAAGCGCATCGCCCGACTGCTGCTCACCGACGTCACCCTCACCCGCACCAGCGACACCATCACCGCACACCTCCGCTTCCCCGGCGGAGATCACACCACATTCACCCTCCCGACACCCAAACCCATTGGAGAGCAACGCAAAACCCCGGCCAACATCGTCGCGGCCGTCGACGAACTGCTCGACGACCACACCTCCGGCGAGATCGCCGACATCCTCAACCGGCGTGGCCTGACCAGCAGCACCGGCGAATCGTTCCACCGGCTGATCGTCGACCACATCATCCGCGCACACCGGCTGCGCAGCCGCCGCCAACGCCTCCGCGAAGCCGGCATGCTCACCCTCGCCGAGACCGCCGCCGCCCACGGCGTCTGCAACGACACCATCAAGGCCTGGCGGCGGGCCGGGATTGTCGGTGGCCAGCGATATAACGACAAGGGCGAGTACCTCTACACCCCACCCGACACCGACGAACCGCCCGACCGCCCGAAGATCGGCCGCCGCCCGAAACGCTCCTGACCAGCTAGAACGTCAACTCCGCACGAACCGACCCGAAGAGGTGCAGTATGCAACCCGAGGTTTATCCTTTGGTTTTCCGGCGCGGGCGGGGTCGATCAA
>NZ_LTCZ01000188.1:0-1054 GCF_001583455.1 Rhodococcus sp. LB1
GCCCGCCGACTACGTGGTCCACGTGTCGCTCGGATACGCCGGCGGGCAGCAGCTCGAACTGATCCAGCCGGTGTCGGGACGCAACCTGTACGCGGAACAGCTGGAGACCAGCGGTCCCGGCGTCCATCACGTGGCCTGGGTTCCCGAAGACTTCGAGGCCACCCTCGCCGAAGCCGGACGCCGGGGACTGCCGGTGGTGCAGCGGGGCCGGTTCGAGGGCGTCGGGATGGAGTTCGCGTACCTCGAGGGCGGCCCGCTCGGCGGTTACGTGGAACTGATGAAGCTGTCCGAGGAGATGCGGGCGATGTTCGACTCGCTCGTCCCGGAATCGCCCGGCGCGACGGATCGGGCAGAGTGATCCTGGCCACCCACTACACCCTGTCGTTGGCAAATTCGACAGAACTGGGACACTGGAGGCCGTGACTGTTTCCTCCGGTGACCCCGACGTGCACGCATCCCGCTCCGCCCAGCTCTTCGAGAGGGCTGATCTGGTCATTCCCGGCGGCGTCAACTCCCCGGTGCGGGCCTTCCACTCGGTCGGCGGCACCCCCCGGTTCATCAGGGAAGCGTCCGGCTACACGCTCACCGACGTCGACGGCAACGACTACGTCGACCTCATCTGCTCCTGGGGACCGATGATCCTCGGGCACGCGCACCCCGCCGTCGTCGAGGCCGTGCAGAAAGCGGCCGCCACCGGCCTGTCGTTCGGCGCGCCCACCGAGGGCGAGATCGAACTGGCCGAGGAGATCGTCGGCCGGGTCGCGCCGGTGGAGAAGGTGCGCCTGGTCAACTCCGGCACCGAAGCCACCATGAGCGCCGTCCGCCTCGCCCGCGGTTTCACGGGCCGAACCAAGGTCCTCAAGTTCTCCGGCTGCTACCACGGACACGTCGACGCCCTGCTGGCCGACGCCGGTTCGGGGCTCGCCACCTTCGGCCTTCCGACATCGCCCGGCGTGACGGGCGCGCAGGCCGAGGACACCATCGTCGTTCCCTACAACGACCTCGACGCCGTCGCCCAGGCCTTCGCCGCGAACGAGGGCGAGATCGGAAGAGC
>NZ_LTCZ01000189.1:0-19364 GCF_001583455.1 Rhodococcus sp. LB1
GTCCACAGAATCGGCGAAGAAGACCACCACTGACTCGTCGCACCGGCATCGATGCCTACCCGATGCCGGTGCGACATCCCACTGTTTCCGTCGCCGCCGAACGAGGTGCGTCGACACACGGCACGGCCACTCCCGCGTCGTCACACCCAGCATCGAGGAGACACTATGACTGCCATCCTGACCCGAAATCGCATCGGACAGTTCGTCCGTCGAAGCAACAAGCACGGCTACCGAACCGGCCAATGGGCCCAGATCGTGATGCCCGTACCGGTGGACAACCGCGACTGCTGGCTGGTCATCTACCAGGACGGCGAAACCGACGTCATTCCGATCGACAACCACTCGGACCAGTACACGTTCTCCTCCGAGCCAGTCGACTGGCAGCACTGACAGGCCCGTGACATCGGCTGTCGAGGAACCGTCGATACGCAAAAATCGCAGCTCACACCATATCCCGGCCGCACCTCGATGGGACACACTCAGGTGCATGAGCATCGCGGACGAACCAAAGAGTTTCGCCGCCGCCGGACTACGCGCGCAGGTCCGGCAGCCGGACTTGGTGACGCACTCCCCGCTGGGAGCGTTGTCGCATCCGGTTCACTGCCAGTCGAATTGAGAACCCCGCATGGAAGCGCGACTCGTGACGCTCCGCGCCCACCAGGGCGATCTGCAGCGATCACCACCGTTCGCCGGTAGTGCGCGTGCACGCAGCAAACGGAATCAGGTGTGATTCGAAGGCTCTCTTACGTGTGATTACCGGTCAGTCAGTTCGTGGAGTTGCCCAGGCCCGCATCATTGCTCGCCATAGGTGAACACCCCCTCTCGGCATCGCGATCCCCAAGCACCGATCGGATTCACAGTTTCCCGACATGACCCCGCCGCATGAGGTGCCGACGATGATCATCAGAGCGTCGTTCACCTCGGCGATGGCGGTCAACAGGTGTACCGAACTGCCCTCATGCGAGTAATGCACCCCAGGCCCCTGGCAGAGCCGCCACCCTGGTGCACGCCTTGGTGCGCTCTTCCTCCACGGCGTCGGCGCAGCGCTGCTCCCAGTCGGCGCGGTCCGGCTCGATCGACGGAATCTGCTGGTGGGAAGCAATATTCGAAATGTGCGGTAGTCGTTCAAACCCGCGGCAGCGGGACTGACGGTGGCGGCCGCTCACCGGGCCACACATGTACACCGCCGAGCGCCGATACTGGCTGTTCACTCGTCTCGACGACTCGACCCGGGAGCCGATCTCCAGCACACCGATCCGCAGCCCCCAGCCGGACGTCACCATCGATGGCGTAGGCACTGTAGGGGTCACCGCCACCGCCAGGGGGCTGCATGACATCCCCGATCCGACCATGACGGAGCCGGTACCACTCGATGTCGCCGACCTGCTCGACCGATCACGAACCGGATGATCCCAATCGCGGCGGCACCCCGCAGGCCACCACCGAGGTGCGTTACATCCGGTGAGTGATCCGCCAAAAGGGCGGGTCGCTGAAAGAGGGCCGACAGCGACGACCGCCGGTCGAGATCCGAATTACCGGTGGGACTTTACGCCCCGCCGCCGCCTGCTCCGCCGCCGCTGCTGTTGAAGGGAAAGATGTCGGTATGCGTGCCATCCATGCGTCGAGGCGAGAGTGACGAGTACGGGCTCGGTTTCCGATCATGCATCAATCCCCGCAGGGCGATTCCCAGCCCACGGAGCATCCTCGAGAAGCGGTTTCCCGAACGGACCGGCGCTGTAGCGGACTCGTACGGGATTGGCTCCTTGCGCACGTAGCGCTCCATACACCCAGCATAGTCAGCAACGGATACTGGCGTGCCCGGTCTTCTCAGTACGCAAAGATCGTCGGATTGCGGCTTGCTCGCGGTTCGAACCAGGACACGGGCTGCGTGGGTTACCGTGAATCTCGACTCGATGAGGGGGCGCTTGTGGTCGAGGACGGGGCCCGGAGATGGCGCGACAGCACATTGTTCGACGTTGTCGTCATCCTCTCGACCATCGCGGCCGGAACCGTGGTGGCCGGACTGCTGAACGACCCTGGGACCGGCGAGCCGATCGCCGACGGCGAGTACTCCTACGTTCTCGAACCCGCGCAGTACCCGGCGCAGATACCAGGGTGCGATGTGGTCGAACCGCCCTCGGACCCTGAACGCGTCAACTTCGCCACCGTCGGGTCGGGCGAGTACGACAATCCGAGGTATCCGTGGTTCTCGGGGGCCAAGGCGGCGGCGATGACACAGGCCGCCGTCGATGCGCTGCCGAACGCAGTGGAGTTGGTCTTCGCCAGTCCGAGCCAGTCCCTGCAGTTCGAGCCGATCGCCGACTACGACCCCTCCGACTTCCCGCAGGAGGGGGATGCGGAGCTGTTCAGCGGGTCGACCAACGCCCGCGGCTCGGTGGTCCGAGACGGGCACGTCGGCTCGTTGACGGTCGATGTCCGAGCCTGGGACCGTCCCGTCCTGCCGTGCGTGGCAGGGGCGGTGGATCGACGGAACACTCGCCCGGACGGTACGGTGCTCGACTTACTGGACACCTGGTACGAGATCAACGGCGCCCGCATCCTCGAACGCACTGTCGTCGCGTACCTTCCCGACGGCACCCGGGTCGTGGCCACGGCCAGCGACGCCGACAACACCGACCCGAGGGCAGGCACCCCGCACAGTGGACACATCCCGTTGACCCTCGATGAGTTGACTGAGATCGCCACCACCCCGGCCCTGGCGGCGTCGGCGCCGGTCATCCCGGCCGTGCCGCTGATGCCATCCTCTGGGGCTGACACCGATGGGAACGGGCCGGAACTGACCCGGGAGAGGGTGACCCGGCTCGACCGGGCGCTCGAAGCCCGGTGGGCGACCATGCCGGGCAACAGTGACCTCACCCTGGATCGGCCGATCGGATCACTCCGGTTGACCGACTTCGGCAAGGACAACGTCTGCGAGGTAATCACCGTGGTATCCCCCACCGGGGCCGCTGGGCGTCTGGATATCGCCGTCGTCAGTGGCCGGTCCGCGCCGTCACCGCAGGATGAGTAACCTGAACGAGATCAATCCGGATCGCATCACCACCACGTCGCCGGACGGATCCACCGTCACCCGCGCGGACTACCCCGCCAACGGTGGCAGCGCCTACTTCTCGATCACCCTCCCCTCCACCCAACAGGTCATCATCAGCACCACCCCCGTCGGGGAGTACACCGTGCCGGTGACGTTGGAGCAGATCGAATACCTGGCCACCGCACCCGAACTCGACCTGAGCTGAATCGTCGGACTGATCGCGCGAGCCGTGGCAGCCGATGTGACGGAGCTCACGGCGGCGTCAGGGCGTATCTGGCGATCACGTCGGGCAACCAGTCGGGTTCGCCGAATTGCAGACCGTAGCGCTCGGCAAGTGCGGCGATCTGGGTGGCATCCGGTCTACCGGCGGCGATCAGTTCGGACATTTCCAGGAAGCAATGTTCGAAGCCGGCCGGACTGATGATCTCGATCATGCGCGCCGGGACGGTGCCGGCGTTCCACATGGCGTGCATCTCACCCCGGGGCTTTGTGATGTATCCGCCGGATTCGAGAACGGCCTCCCGGTCGCCGGAGCGGAATCCGATCACACCCTGAGTAACTATCGAGAATTCGTCCTCCCGCGTATGCAGATGCGGCGGCACCAGCGCACCGACCGGGAACGGGTGCTCGACGACCGACAACACCCCACCGGTGTCACGGCCCCAGAGCTTGAACTCGACCCCGATCGGGCCCAGGTCACCGGTCTGCCCGGTCCCCGGCGGCACGACGACCAGCGGTGGGGGGTCGGTTGCGCTCACACTTCTCACCTACTCACCGACGTTGACAGATCGGGTCACGAGTTCTCTGCTCAACTTTCCGCCGTCGGCGCAGGCATTGTCAACGTTCGCGGGGCATAGCCGATCGATGATCTTGGCTCCTCGATCGATGCGCGGCGATGAAGAATCCGAAGTGACCATGTCGACCAGCCCCCAGGCTTCGCGGCGGCGAATCCCGAACGCGTACACCGATTTGAGAAGAGCGGCGTCCCCATTGCCGCGGTCGCACCGTTGCGGTGGTGCGCACGGATCTGCTCGATCCGTGCATCGGCCGCGTCGAACAGGGCCTGGATCTCGTCGTAGGTCAACGGCCGCCGACTCGGATCACCCTCGTGTTTCGTGACTCCGAATCCGTCAAACGCAGTCACAATGAGTGGCGTGAACATTCCCGACATCCGCCCCGCAATCGTCCACACGGGAGTACGGATACTGATGGGCCGCACCAAACTCCGCACCGCCGAGGACACACGCCGCGACGTCCACGCGACATCGTTGCGGCCGGCATCGTTCAACCCACCACCATCTCCACTCCTGCCTGGGGTGCGGCTCTCTGCCGACCGCACTCGCGGGTTTCCCGTCTTCACCATCGAACCGGACAGCGGGCGATACGGAAAGACTGTGATCGACTTCCACGGCGGTGCCTATGTCCGCGAAATAGTGTCCTTCCACTGGCTGTTCGCGCGCACCATCACCGTTGCGGCATCGGTCCGGCTCCTGCTGCCGATCTACCCCCTCGCCCCGCACCGGACCGCCGCCCGCACCGTCGCCGATGCCGCCGACATCGTCGAATCGGCAATCTCGACCCAAGGCGCCGGCAACGTTGCGGTGGTCGGCGATTCCGCCGGAGGCGGAATCGCGCTCGCCGCGGCACAGGAACTCAAACGTAGGGGCGCACCACAGCCATCGCGGCTGATCCTTCTCTCCCCCTGGCTGGACGTCACCATGAGCGACCCCGCCCAAGCCACCATCGAGAAGCGCGACATCCTCCTCGCGCGCGGAGGACTGAAAGAAGCCGGCCGACGCTACGCCGGCGACCTCGAGGTTACCGACTGGCGCGTCAGCCCCCTCTTCGGCGACCTCACCGGCCTCGCGCCCATGAGCGTCTACACCGGTACCCACGACATCCTCGTCACCGACTCCCGCGCCCTCACTCAGCGAGCACGCGATGCCGGCGCTACCGTCGATTACACCGAGGAAATCGGGATGCAGCACGACTACGCCCTCTTCCCCCTGATCCGCCAAGCACACACCGCCCGCGAAGACATCGCCCGCATACTTCGGGCGTAGCCACCGGCGGCTACAACGCTCTCCGATGGGTACGCGCTCAGCCGCAGACCGCCCGAGTCGCTGTCGGTGGTGCGGTGGAGTGCGCCGACCCGGTCTGGGTACGCGTCACGGCGAGGCCGAATCCGACGACTGACCGTTGGGCTCGGGGACTATCCTGAAGAAATACCCACGTCGAGCGGTGCCTGCGAGGGACCGACGTCTGGTGATGCCGATGTCTGGGAGTGAGGCGGCCGCCGATGGCCGAGTTCGATCCACCGACCACTCAGCGCGCTCCCCGTCCCGCGATCACCACGGAGCTGGCCGCGGCCGGATTCGAGGACGCCCGGGAAATCGGGCGTGGCGGGTTCGGCATCGTCTACCGCTGCCGTCAACCATCCCTGGACCGCACCGTCGCGGTGAAAGTGCTCACCGAGGACCTCGACAGCGACAACCTCGAACGGTTTCTGCGTGAGCAACGCGCGATGGGTCAGCTGTCCGGGCACCCTCACATCGTCAACATCCACCGGGTCGGCGCCACTTCGTCGGGTCGCCATTACATCGTGATGCAGTATCACGCGTGCGACTCGCTCGACGCCCGCATTCGCCGAATGGGACCGATCGAGTGGCCCGAGGCGTTGCGACTCGGCATCAAACTGGCGGGCGCCCTCGAAACCGCGCACCGTCTCGGCATCGTCCATCGCGACGTCAAGCCCGCGAACATCTTGTTCACCGAGTACAGGGAACCCCAGCTCACCGATTTCGGCATCGCCCGCATCGCCGGCGGCTTCGAGACCGCCACCAGGTCCGTCCTCGGGTCGCCGGCCTCCACCGCCCCCGAGGTCCTCGCGGGTGGGCCGCCAACTCCGAGCTCGGACGTATACGGCCTCGCCGCGACACTGTTCTGCGCGATCACCGGCCACGCCGCGTTCGAGCGGCGCAGCGGTGAGGGGGTTGTCGCCCAATTCCAGCGGATCACCACCGAACCCATCTCTGACTTCGGGCGGGAAGGTATTCCGCAGGACGTGTGCGACATCGTCGAACGCGCCATGTCGGGAGACCCGCGGATGCGCCCGACGACCGCCGCCGAGTTCGGGTACGAACTGCGGGAGTGCCAGCGTCGACTTGGCCTGTCCGTCGATCACCTGGCGCTTCCGGTCGAACTGTACGAGGGCGGACAGAATCCACTCGGTGGGACGCTTGGCGTCGTGTCGGGGAGCTCCCGCCCGCTGAGCAGTCGCGCTCGTCGACGCACACCGACGACGATCCCGCCGCCCACTCCGGCAACCAAGTTCCTCGACCTCCTACGGGCGGGACGGTCGCGACGGCTGACGGTGATTCATGCTCCGGCGGGATTCGGCAAGAGCACGCTCGCCGCCCAGTGGCGGGACGTCCTCACCGAGGAAGGCGTGGCGGTGGCATGGCTCGGCGTCGATCTCGACGACGACAACGTCGTGTGGTTTCTCGCTCACCTGGTCGAGGCGATCCGGAAGATCAGGCCTGCCCTGGGGGATGGTCTCGGTGAAGCGCTCGAGCAACGCGGCGATGCGGCCGCACAGTACGTCATGATCAGCCTGATCAACGAGGTCCACGACGGCGGGCAGCGTGTGGCCGTGGTCATCGACGACTGGCACCGGGTCACAAGTGCCGAGACTATCGCGGCGATGGAGTTCCTTCTCGACCACGGCTGCCACCACTTGCCGATCATCGTCACCAGCCGCACCCGCACCGGCCTGCCCCTGAGCCGGATGAGAGTGTGCGACGAGCTCGTCGAAATCGATTCGGCTGCGTTGCGCTTCGATGTCGCGGAGTCGACGTCATTTCTCGGCGATCTCGGAGGGCTCGCGCTCAACCGAGGCGATGTCGATGCACTGACGAAGTCGACAGACGGATGGGTTGCCGCCCTGCAACTCGCGTCCTTGTCGCTACGCGAATGCGATGACCCCACGCAGCTGATCAGTCATCTGTCGGGGCGCCATCACGCCATCGGTGAATTCCTCGCCGAAAACGTGCTCGAGACCCTCGAACCGAGGCTGCTCGAATTCCTCATAGCCACCTCGATCACCGGACGCATCTGCGGCAGCCTCGCGTCGGCACTCGCAGGCGTCGAGCGTGGGCAGGCGATGCTCGAAGACGTCGAGAGCCGAGATCTGTTCCTGCGCCGCATCGACGACGACGGCGACTGGTTCCGGTACCACCACCTCTTCGCCGAATACCTGCGCAGAAGACTCGCGCGTGATCGTCCCGAGCGGGTCGGCGAGCTCCATGCCGTGGCATCGCGATGGTTCGCCGATCGCCAATTGCTCAGTGAGGCCGTCAATCACGCTCTGGCTGCGGGAGATGAGAAGCGGGCAGTCGACATGGTCGAGCATGACGGAATGGTTCTGCTCGAACACGCGAAGATGTCCACTCTGCTCGGTCTGGTGGCGAAACTTCCACCGAGGCTCGTCGCCTCCAGCGCCCGTCTCCAGCTCACGCTGGCGTGGGCCCACTGTGAACTCCAGCGTGTCAGGCCCGCACAGGCGGCACTGGACCGCGCCTATTCCCTCATCGAACGGGACGCGACCATCGGGGCCGAGGTTGCCGATCTGCGGGTCGAGGCCGACGTCGTTCAGGGTGACATCACAATATTCTCGGACCGGATCACCGGCGTCGACGAGCTGATGGCGGAATGCCTCTCGCGACCGGAGACCCTGCCCCCGTGGGTCGTCTCCGCCGCGGCCGACATCGCAACCTTCGCCGAGGTCTACCGGTTCGACTTCGACGCGGCACGCCGCATGCAGGACTGGGCATCGACGTACCACGAGCGAACGAGCGGACCGTACAGCGGGGCGTGGGGGTACTGCTACTACGGCATCGCCGCCAACGAACAGCTCGATGTCGTTGCGGCCGAATACCAATTCCGGAAGGCGATGCGGCTCGCGGTGAAGTCCGGGGGACGTCACTCACACGCTGCACGTCTCGCCGGCGCGCTGCTCGGCGAACTTCTCTACGAACGCGGTGACATCGGCGCGGCCGAACGGCTTTTGAACGAGAGCCGCGAACTCGGATTCGACGTCTGCGTGGATTTCATGCTCGCCCCCTGCGTCGTCGGAGCCCACATCATGGCGCTGAGCGGAGACCGCGACGGGGCGAAAAGACGACTGGACGAGGGCGCCGAGGCCGCCGAATCCCGGTCGCTGCCCCGATTTCGGGCGAGGATCGACTATGAACGGGTCATGCTGGGCCTCCCCCTCGAACCGGGTCGCGCCGTCGAGTCCTCCCAGCGGCGTCACCCGATCGACGGATTGGACGAGATCACTGCGCAACTCGAGGACGCCACCGCCATCACCCTTCTCCTCGGTCAACGGTCGGCGGAGACGACCGCGGCCGCCTGCACCTGGGCCGGGGAATGGGTACACAGGATCGAAGGCCGCGGACGGCACCGGGCACTACTGCATGCCAATCGACTGCTCGTCAGCTGCCTCGCGGCCGCTGGCCGAAACGACGAAGCGAAACAGGTGCTGGCGTCGATCGCGGCGCAGTGCGCGGATCGCGACATGATCCGGTACCTCCTCGATGGAGGACCGTATGTCGTGTCGACCCTGCGCGGCCTCCGCGACGATCAACTGCACGGGCTGTGGCGGCCGGAGTGGACGCCGGTCCCGAGCGCCTTTCTCGACGCCCTGTCAGCGACCAAGGGCCCAACCCTCAGCTGAGGGCGCCGAGCCGCGACTTACGGCGTCGAACTCGGCTGCGATATCGGGGATCACTGGCAGACGGTGTCGAATCGACGGACGCGGTGTTCCTGAGACCTCGGTCGTCTCAGGTGGAGGCGGGAGCCGACGACTGTGTCCGCAGCCAGCGGGCGGCGTGGTGGCGGTAACTGTCGATTCCCTTATAAGCGGCGATGTCGGCGGGAAGTTCGGTGACGATGTCGGCGAGTTGCTCGGCCCACGCGGGGATGGTGGCGATGTCCGACAGTGGCGCCATGTAGGTGTGGATGTTGAAGACGAGTGCTCCGGTGAGGGGCAGGCGGATGAGGTGTTCGAGTTCGATGCGCAGTTGCACGCGTCCGTAGTCTCCGTCGGCGATGAGATTCGGAATGTCGTCTTCCCATTCGGGCCGGGTTTCGAGGCTGGTGTCGCGGTGCGGTGAGCCGACGGCGGAGAAGGTCCAGTTGGCTCGGCGGAAGATGCGGTCGGTGGTGAGATGACGCATGAACTGCTGCGCACGGCTGGTGATGCCGCCGCTGGTCAGCCCGGGTACGGGGCGGTGAATTTCGTTGAAGTTCATCCCGACGTCGAACTTGATCGACCAGTCGGCTGCGAAGGTGACGATGGCCGCGTCGAACCAGAGTTGGTCGTGGCGCTCGGTGAGCAGGAGGATGTCGTCAGGCACCTGGCAGCCGATGAAGGTCAGCGGGTCCTCGGGCAGCGTGGCCAGATCACCCATTTCGAAGTGTTGGTCGATGTCGAGCAATGTGTTGCGCCAGTGGTAGCGGTTGCCCTGGCCGGCCAGCTGCATGGTCTCCGGGTAGGAGTCGGCCATCTGCCGCATGAGGTAGAGCATGACGTCCCAACACGCAGGGATCATGTGCGGCAAAATCTGCACTCGCCCTGGGTCTTTCGCCAGGATCTCCCGTTTGAGCTGCATCATCGGCACGTATTCGAGCCCGAGGTCGACGACGTGTCGGCCCCAACCCCCGGCGAGGGTGGGGGTATATCGGGGTGCGGGCTCGACATTGACCGCGTAGCGGAAGGTTTCGTCCCCTGCCGGGAAAGGCCAGGGCAAACAGGTCAGGTCGCTTGTGAGCAGTTCGGTCACGGTACTTCGCTCCAGAGTCGGGACGGAATGGAAGTGCAGAGGTGATCTCCAGTCGGTCGTCAGGCAACCGATGCCAGATACATCGCACGATGCGAGGAGGTGTGCGGGCGCACGAGGAGGTCGCGGGCGCAGCCCGAGCACTCGATGGTGTGGTCTGGGCGCGCGAGGGCCCGGGTGGCGGTATCGCAGTGCGGGCAGAAGACGTTGATCACGTCCACGTGTGAGATGTGGATGAACAATTCGCACGGCAGAATTCCTGCGGCGCGCGCTACCGCAACGGCCCTCATCACCTCGGACTCCGCCCCGGAAATCATGATGCGGACCCCGACTGTGCTGGCGTCGATCAGGTCCTGGACACCCGCACCGTCGGGCAGGCTGTACAACGCCACCGCCCGGTGGGCGGAGGCGAGATCCCGCGCCCACTTGTCGACCTTGGCGGTGGTGCTGGGGGCATCGCCGATCGCGATCAGGAGGTACTGCCGGCCGGATAGGTCCATGCTGGCCGCGGTAATGCCGACCTGCGCGGTGGCGTCGTCGGAGTCGTCGATGCTTGTCATGACATTCCCTCTGGTGTCTGATGCTGCGGAGGTCATAGGTCCAGCTCCAGATCCGCGCCAACGGCCCGGGAAACACACGGCATCATCACGTCACCGATGGACTTCTCCTCATCGGTGAGATAGAGGTCGCGGTGCTCGATCTGACCGCCGCGCACCGGGAGCTTGCATTCCCCGCACACGCCCTGCCGGCACAGATTCGGCACGTCGAAGCCGCTGTCCAGCAGCGCGTCGAGCAAGCTGGTGTCGGGTCCGACCGTCACGGCGGCACCGGAGCGGCCCAGCGTCGCAGTGAAGGGTTCACCCCCGGCGGAGATGCCGGAGGAGAACGGCTCCGAGTGCACACGCTGGAGCGGCCAGCCCTGGGCGAGCGCAGCTTCGGTGACGGCGTCGATCATTGGCATCGGTCCGCAGGTGTAGAGGTGGGTGCCGATCGGCCGGCGGGTCAAAGTTGGTGTCACGTGGTCCCAGAATTGTTCCGGGGTTTCCACCATCGTCAACCGGTCCCCGCACAGTTCCACCAGGTCGTCGACGTGTGCGCCGAAGCCGGAGCGGAAGGAATAGATCACCTCGAACGAGCGACGCCACTGCACCGCCGCACGCACGTGCGACAGGATGGGGGTGACCCCGATGCCGCCGGCGACGAGGACGTGGTGGCGTGCGTTCGGAACCGGAGCGAACGCACTGCGCGGACGGGACGCGGTCACCTGGTCGCCGACGGCGAGGTTGTGCACCCACCGCGACCCGCCGGCGCCGGCCCGGTCCAGTCGAACAGAGATCGAGTAGTGGTCCGGTTCGATCGCCGGGCCGGTCAGAGAGTAGGAATTGCGTGTCCCCGGCTTCCAGGTGACCGCGATGTGACTGCCCGGGGTGAAGGACGGCAACGCTCCGCCTCCGACTGGCGCCAGGACGACCTGACAGATGTCCTCACACAGGATCGTGGTGTCGGCAACGACGACGGAAAGGTCGCTCCCTACTCCGGCGCTGGTTGTCGCGGCCTCGACTACTTCGGTCACGTGCGGTCCTCCGAATCTGCTCGACAGCCACGATAGGCATGGTGACGGCGGGAGTAGTGGTGATAGACGGTCAGCGATCACGGTGCGAAGGAGCGGTGACCGACGTAGAACGCCAACGCACCCTCAGTGGTACTGAATCGGATCCGCGATCCCTTCGGGAAGAAGATCGCGTCCTTCGCCGTGGCGACTTCCTTCTGTCCGGTGTCGAGATTCTCGAGAACGAACTCGCCCTCGAGCACAACCTTCATTTCGTCGTACTCGTAGAGGTAGTCAAGGGGATCGTCGGTGCGCCGGAGTTCGAAGTAGCCGGCCGACATCTCGGACCCGTCCGGGTTTGCGTACACGTCGTCGATGAAGCCTTCGGTGCCCGGGTATTCCGCAACCGGCATCTGCGGCAGAGACTTCCAGAAATCTGCGGTGACGCGGAACGGTGCGACGGTCTGTCCGATCGCGCTCGAATCGGCAACGGTCATTGGGGTCCTCCTGGGGATGGGATTGCGCGATCGGTACGTCGATCACCATGTGATGAAACTGAAGATAATGCCAGGAAACCATGGCGTGGGTTACGTGCCCGTAAACGCGCGTGACAAGAAGGTTTATTTGTAGGAAGCGCGCGCAAGTTCGCACGGGCCTATGCCAATTCGTCGATTGCGACTCGCGACCGTCGTCACCGTTTCGTGACCGTGACCGCCTACGCACGGGTCGATCGCGGGCGCCGGGCGAGCCCCGAACGACGGCACACAGCGCGGCGGACGGGGCATCGCCGCAGGTGACAGCACATACTGGTAGTAACGGACCTGGTCGCGGCCGCGATATAGATCAGCTACCCGAAAACGTCCGACCCCAGGGGCCATCTTCTGTGATTGCCGTCGGGAGGTGTGAACAAGTGGATACGACGAACAGGCGCGACACAACCGGTCGCAGTCGTCCCGACGCCTTCCCGCTGACGTGCGCGCAGCGCGGAATCTGGCTGACCCAGCGCCTCGCTCCCGACGTCCCGACGTGCATTGCGCAGTACGTCGAGGTGCGCGGCGCCCTGGACCTCGCCGTCCTCGACGACGCGTCGGTGACCGCGGGCCGCGAGTTCCAGTCGGCGTTCCTACGGGTGTTCGAGATCGACGGGGAGCCGTTCCAGACCGTCGACCCGACCATCGACCTGTCGACCGGATTTGTCGACCTCGGGGCCGAGGCCGACCCCGTCGCGGCGGCCCACACGTGGATGACACGGGATTACACCGCGCCACTCGACCCGGCACGGGATCGGCTGGCGACATCGACGGTGTTACGAGTCGGTGACGATCACTATTTGTGGTACAGCAGAATTCACCATGTCGCGCTGGACGGTTACGGGGCGATGACGCTCGTGAACCGGATCGCCGCGCTGTACACCGCCCACGTGGAGGCCCGGACGCCGGAACCTGCCGGTGCCGCAGATCTGCGCACCCTTCACCGACTCGACGAGGCGTACCGGTCGTCGAACCGCTACTCGTCCGATCGCGCCTACTGGCGGGAGCACCTCTCCGGCCGCCGTTCGAACTCGAGCCTGTCGCCGACGGTGGCACCCGCGGTCGCGGAAAGCATCCTCGAGACGGGCACCTTGTCTGCGTCCGCGACGGAGCGACTGGACAGTTCCGGCGAACGGATCGGTGTACCGCCGGCGACCGTCGTGATCGCCACCTTCGGCGTGTATCTGGCCCGCATGACCGGACGGGACGACGTGCTCGTCGAACTCCCGGTGTCGGGCCGCACGACGGTGCTGCTGCAGCGATCGGGCGGGATGCTCGTCGGACTCGCTCCATTGCAGGTCTCCACCACACCCGACGATACGGTCGCCACTCTCACCCGCCGGGTACACCACGAAATTCTGGGCGCTCTCCGTCATCAGCGATTCACCCTGGAGGACATCCGGCGCGATGCCGACGCGGCGGACTCGCTGTCCGGGCCGATGGTCAACGTCATGCTCTTCCGCCCCCGGATCCAGTTCGGACCGCTCACCGGAGACTTTCACGTGGTCACCTCGGGGCCGGTGGAGGATCTGCTGGTCAATGTGTACCGCACCGCCGCTGCCGGGCGGATGGTCGTCGAGTTCCGCGGGAACCCCCACCGCTACACCCGGGACGAACTGGCTCGTCACCATCGGTCGTTCGTGGGCCTCCTCGAGGAGTTCCTCGCGGCAGATCCCGGCGATCCCGTGGCAGGGGTGCACGCGGAGACCGCACACGAAGGTTTGCGGAGTCGCAGGCGCACAGCAGATCTGGACTACTGGCGGACGATGCTCACCGACCTTCCCCACGACACGCCCCTTCCCCGCGACCACACCCGCCGCGTAGGTACCGTCGACGGCCGGCGCGAGCACGTCGAGGCGCACGTGACCGCGGACCTGCATCACCGGATCGAGACCCTCGGACGGGACTGCCCGGTCGCCGCGTACACCGTCACGCATGCGGCCCTCGGGGCACTACTCGCCCGTCTCGGCGGGGTCCGCGACGTCGTCCTCGGGACACCCGCGGGCTCAGGCGGATGGCCTCTGCTTCTGCGTATCCGGGTCGACGGCACCGAATCGTTCACCGACCTCGTCGAGCGCGCGCGTACGACCGAACTCGGCGCATTCTCACACGCCGACACACCCTTCGACGAGGTCGCCGCCGCACTCGGATTTCCAGCACCCTCCCGCGGCCGGCACCTGTTCCAGGTCGGGTTCGACGTGCAGACCATCGACCACCCGCGCGAGCCGGATGGCCGGTCCGACGAGGGCGCCGACCTCTGGGTCCACGTCGTCGAACACCCCGGTCGTGCCGGGCTCGACCTCCGGCTGGCCTTCGCGCGGGAGTTCTTCGAGCCGTCGACGATCCATGGATTCGCGGACCGTCTGACCCGGGTGTTCGCCCAGGTCACGGCCCACCCCGACATCCCGGTCGCTGATCTCGACCTGTTGAGTTCCGCCGAACGGCGCCGGCTCGTGCCCGCGCGCGGTGATCCGGGAGTACCGCCGCGCACGCTGCCGGACCTCCTGACGGACGCGGCACACCGTGACCCGGACGCGATCGCCGTCGTCGACGCTGCCGGCGGTGCCGACCGTACCGGCATCACGTACCGTCGTCTGGACGACGACTCCACCCGGCTCGCCCGACTGCTCCTCTCCCGGGGCTCCGGCCCGGAAACCGTGGTCGCCCTCGCTCTCCCGAGATCCGCTGATTTCGTCCGCGCTGTCTGGGCGGTCGCGAAGTCGGGGGCCGCCTTCCTACCCGTCGATCCCGGATACCCCGAGGCCCGCATCGCACACCTGCTCACCGATTCCGGGGCGACTCTCGGGGTCACGGTCGGCCGCCACCGGGACGCCCTCCCCGGCGGAGTCGAGTGGATCGACCTCGACGACCGCGACGTCGAGGGCACCCTGTCCGACCGGATCGCGACACCGGTCGGCGACGCCGACCGCCCCCGACCGCTGCGCTCGGACCATCCGGCCTATCTCATCTACACCTCGGGATCGACCGGCGTCCCCAAAGGGGTGGTCGTGACCCACCGCGGGATCGCGAATCTGATTGCCGCACAGAGTGAAGGGCTCGACGTGCCGCCGACCGGGCGGGTGGCCCAGTTCGCGTCGCCGAGCTTCGACGCCTCACTGTTCGAACTGCTCGCGGCTTTCGGATCCGGTGCGCGCGTGGTGATCGTCCCTCCCGAAGTGGTCGGGGGCGCGGAACTGGAGCGAGTACTCACCGAGCATCGCGTGACCCACGCCGTACTCACGCCGACCACCTCGCCACGCTCGATCCCCTTGGCGTGCCGACCCTGTCGCATCTCACCGTCGCCGGCGAGGCCTGCCCGCCAGAAGTCGCGTCGACATGGGCGACGGGGCGCCGCCTCCTCAATGCCTACGGGCCCACCGAGGCGACGATCATGTCGACCCTCAGCACACCGCTCGTGCCGGATGAGCCGGTCACCCTCGGTGCGCCGGTGTGCGGGTTCGAAGTCGTCGTGCTCGACGACCGGCTACACCCGGTCCCGCCGGGCACCGTCGGCGAACTGTACCTCGCCGGCCCAGGCCTCGCGCGCGGATACCGAGACCGTGCCGGCCTCGATGCCGTCCGTTTCGTGGCCGCGCCCTTCGGCTCACCGGGGACGCGGATGTACCGGACCGGTGATCTGGTGCGATGGCACGGCCGGCACGAAGACGACACACCCGCCGCCGTCCACCTCGCCTACGTCGGGCGCAGCGACTTCCAGGTAAAGATCCGCGGTTTCCGCATCGAGCTCGGGGAGATCGAGGCAGTCCTGCGTGCCGATCCCCACGTGACGTACGCCGTCGCGACGGCCGAGACCGACCCGCACACGGGAGATGCCGCGGTGATCGCCTACGTTCTCCCGGCCGAGGGGTGGCACGTCGATGCCGGGGAAGTGCGCCGTCGGCTCGCGCGCACGCTGCCCGCGCACATGCTCCCCGCCGCGGTCGTCGCCCTCGACGTCATTCCGCGTACCCCGAGCGGCAAGCTGGACCGTGCCGCGCTCCCCGCGCCGACGTTCGAACCGCGGAGCGGCACCGGCCACCCGCCGCGCACGCCGACGGAAGACACGGTCGCGTCGGTGTTCGAGACCGTGCTCGGTGTCACGGGCGTCGGTGTGGACGACGACTACGTCGATCTCGGCGGAGGTTCCCTGGCGGCGACCCGGGTGGTGGCACGGCTGAACTCCGCCCTGGGAACGTCGCTGAACGTCCGTGATCTCTTCGAGCACCCGACGGTCGCCGCACTCTCCGGTGTTGTCGACAGCCGACGCGGTGACGGCTCCGGGCGACCTCCACTCCGCCGGTTCCCGCGTCCCGCCAGGATTGCGCTCTCCCCGGCCCAGGAACGCATGTGGTTCGTCAACCAGTACGACCCACACTCCCCCGCCTACGACATTCCGCTGATCGTCCGGCTCACCGGGCATCTCGACGTCGTCGCCCTCGCCGCAGCGATCGGCGACGTCGTCGAACGGCACGAGTCGCTTCGCACGGTGTACCCGGCCTCGGACGACGGACCACATCAGGTGATCCTGCCCGCCGAGCGGGCGCTGCCCCGGGTCGAGACCGTGGAGGTCGACGGTCCGTCCGACCTCCACGAGCACGTCGCCCGGGTCGCGGCCGCGCCGTTCGACGTCACCGTCGACCCGCCGCTGCGCGCGTCTCTGTTCACGATGAGCGACACCGACCACGTACTGGCGCTGGTGATCCATCACATCGCGGCCGACGGTGCGTCGGCCGGTCCGCTCGCCCGTGACCTCTCCGCCGCCTATCGAGCCCGGGTCGGCGGACGCGCCCCGGCCTGGGAACCGCCGGCCGTGCAGTACGTCGACTACGCCTTGTGGCAACACGCCTTGCTGGGGCAGCCCACCGATCCCGACAGCCTCGCGTCGCGGCAACTCGACTATTGGAGTGAGTCGCTCCGTGGATTGCCGCCCCTTCTCGCGCTGCCGACCGACCGTCCCCGCCCGCAGCGGCTGTCCCTGCACGGCGGCCGAGTGGAATTCCATCTGCCTCCGGAGCTGCACGCCGGCATGCGGGCACTGTCCCGAACCTGCACGTCGACACTCTTCATGACCTGTCACGCGGCGCTGGCCGTCGTGCTCGCCAGGCTCGCCGGCACCGACGATGTGAGCATCGGCACCCCGGTCGCGGGCCGCGGCGAGCCCGCACTCGACGACGTGGTGGGCATGTTCGTCAACACGCTCGTGCTGCGCACCCGCATCGATCCCGCGGCGGGCTTCGCGGACACCGTACGCACCGTACGGGATGTCGACCTGGGCGCATTCGCACACGCCGACTATCCGTTCGAGAAACTGGTGGACGCCCTCGAACCCGAACGCACGGACAGTCGTTCACCGTTGTTCCAGGTCCTCCTCGAGTTCCAGCACATCCTGCCGGCCGGACACGAGGCGCGTGAGCTCGACCTGCCCGGTCTGCACGTCGCGGCCATCGCCTACGACCCGAAGATCTGTAAGTTCGACCTGCAGGTGTGGCTCAGCGAACGCGTCGATGACCACGGGGCGCCGCAGGGAATCGACGGCGGAATCGTGTACGCCACCGATCTCTTCGACGAAACGACGGTGCGTGGAATTGCCGACCGACTCGTCCGCGTGCTGGGCATCGTGACCACCGAGCCGGACGCCGTGGTCGGGAACATCGATCTCCTCTCCGACGGGGAACGCGACGTCGCCCTCCGTTCGTGGACCGCCCCCGACGAACCGGACCCCGAGACGACGCTGCCCGAGGAGTTTGCGCGGACGGCGGCACGGCAACCGGACGCCGTCGCGCTGTCGTTCGCGGGTGACACGCTGTCGTACGGGGAGCTCGCCGAACGGGTGAACCGAATCGCCCGGCTCCTCGTCGAGCACGGAGTGGCACCGGAACGCCTCGTCGCCGTGGCGATTCCCCGCTCCGTGGACTACGTCGCCGTCACACTGGGCGTGCTCGCGGCAGGAGGAGTGTGCCTCCCGCTCGATCCCGCATGGGCGTCGCCCACGCGACTCTCCCGGCTGATCACGGACGTCCACGCCACGATCCTCGTGACGACGTCCGCTCTGGCGGAACGGCTTCCCCACGGTCACCTGCGCACCCTCGTCCTCGACGCGCCGGGCACCGTCGCCGCCCTCGCAGGCAGGTCGGGTCTCCCGCTGACCGCCGTCGACGGTGGCGCCGGCCCCGACGCGGCCGCGTACGTCCTGCTCACGCGCGGATCGACGGCGCCGCCGAAACCGGTGTCGGTGACTCACCGTGCAGTACTCTCCGCACTGGCACGTCCCGCGCACGCCGTCACGACCGACGATATCTGGGCAATGGTCCCGGTCTTCGCGGCCGGCGTCACCGTCTTGACCCCGTGGAGCGCATTCCTCCACGGAGGCCGGCTCGAGGTGGTCGACGACACCACCGCCTCGTCACCGGCTGCCCTCGCCGACCTGCTGCACCGCCGCGGCGTGACCATGCTCTTCCAGAGTCCGACCGCGTACGAGCATCTCTCCCGCGCAAGAAAGTCCGCGCCGGGGGCGGACGAACGTCGCTCGGTATTGCTCACCGGCGACCCCGTCGACGCCGCGGTCGTGGTGGCTCCCGAAGCCGTCGCCGTGTACGCGTCCGTCGAGACCGTATGGTTCGCCGTTGCCAGGGATCGTGCACCGGAATCCGGTGCCGACCGGATGGAGTACCGGCCCGGTCGGGGACGAAGATTCGCGGTTGTCGACGACCGCCTTCAGCCTGTCCCGCCGGGCGTCGTCGGCGAGTTGTACATCGGTGGACCCGCACTGGCTCGTGGCTACCACGGCCGGGCCGCCGCGACGAGCACCCACTTCGTGGCGAGTCCCTTCGGCCCCCCCGGCGAACGCATGCTCCGCACCGGCGACACCGCTCGCCTCACGCCGACCGGAAACCTGAACATCCTCTGGCGCCGCGACTTCCAGGCCGCACTGCGCGGATACCGTATCCCGCTCGGTGACATCGACGCCGTCCTCACCGCGCATCCGCACGTTGCGAACGCGGTCACCGTCGACCACACCCCGCGCTCCGGAAGGCCCGCGCTCGTGTCGTATGTCGTGCCGGCCGACGGAGCCGCGCCGACCATCTCCGAAGTCCGCGCCCACGCCGCCATGATCCTGCCTCCGCCCTGGGTTCCGGGCGCGGTCGTCGTCCTCGATCGGCTGCCCGTCACGGAGAGCGGGGACATCGACCTCGATGCCCTACCCGTTCCCGAGGAACTGCGGCACTCGCCCGTCTACCGTGCCCCGGCCACTCCGGCCGAGGAGACGGTGTCGAGGGTGATCGCGCAGGTTCTCGATATCGGTGGGGTCGGTGTCGACGACAACTTCTTCGAACTGGGTGGCACGTCGCTCGACGCGGCGAGGGTGGTCGCCCGAATCGATTCGGCGTTCG